>CALWNS010000116.1 GCA_944382805.1 uncultured Gemmiger sp.
TGGGCATCGGCACCATGACCGACTTTGAGCCGCTCATCGCCCGGCCGTCCAGCCTTCTGCTGGGCGCGGCGGCGCAGCTGGGCATCTTTATCACCTACCTGGGCGCCAAGGCCCTGGGCTTTACCGGGGCCGAAGCCTCCTCCATCGGCATCATCGGCGGCGCGGACGGCCCCACGGCCATCTTTGTCACCAGCCAGCTGGCCCCGCACCTGCTTGGCTCCATCGCGGTGGCGGCCTATTGCTATATGGCGCTGGTGCCGGTCATCCAGCCGCCCATCATGAAGCTGCTGACCACCAAAAAAGAGCGTGAGATCGTTATGGAATCCCCGCGCCGCGTCTCCCGCACCGAAAAGATTTTGTTCCCCATCGCGGTCACCATCATCGTCAGCCTCACCCTGCCCGATGCGGCCGTCCTGGTCGGCTGCCTGATGCTGGGCAACCTGATGAAGGAATCCGGCGTGGTCGAGCGCATCACCAAGACCGCCGGCAACGAGCTGATGAACATCATCACCATCTTTTTGGGCTTCTCGGTCGGCTGCACCACCAGCGCCGATACCTTCCTGACGCTGCGCACGGTGCAGATCATTGCCCTGGGCATCTTTGCGTTCGGCTTTGGCACCGCCGGCGGCGTGCTGCTGGGCAAGGTGATGTGCGCCGTCACCCACGGCAAGATCAACCCGCTCATCGGTTCGGCCGGCGTTTCGGCCGTGCCCATGGCCGCCCGCGTCAGCCAGAAGGTCGGCCAGGAATACAACCCCCGCAACTACCTGCTCATGCACGCCATGGGCCCCAACGTGGCCGGCGTCATCGGCTCCGCCGTGGCCGCAGGCATCCTGATCAATATGTTTGGGCACTAACAGAAAGGCCCCCTTGTCAAAGGGGGCGAAAGCGGAGATCGGGGGTAGCCCGCCTGAGCGGCTATGCCGCGAAATCGCGCGTCAGCGCGATGCGGGCTAGCAACGCGCAGCGTTGTTTCCTTAATGACCGCCCGCGAACGCGGGCAATGGGCAAGAGAGAAACGCTGCCTTATTTCCTTAAACGACATTTCAAGGCAAAACAATCCCTCCGTCACGGCCTGCGGCCGCGACACCTCCCTTTGACAAGGGAGGCAATGCGCGGCAGAATTTTTGTGCTGGGCGTAAAGGTTATTTGTAGGGGAGGGATTTATCCCTCCCGTGAACCTTTCCTCAACCGTTACGACCCCGGAACGGTCAAGACCGTTCCCTACAAACCCAGGCAAAATCTCAACGGTACAGCCGCGCGCGTAAAAACCGTTTGTAGGGGAGGGGCACGCCCCTCCCGCGGGCGTTTGCGGCGGCGGGTACGTCCCCGGGAGGGATCTCCGGCCTAAGAGCCGCCGCTGCGCGGCGGTTGGCCTCCGAAACGCGCCTGCGGGCGCAGCATGGCCCTCCCCTACGAACCGCGGGCAATGCGCGGCAAAATTTTTGCGCCCGGCGTAAAGGTTATTTGTAGGGAACGGTCTTGACCGTTCCGCGAACCTTGCCGCAACCGCCGCGCCCCCGGGACGATGCAAGCATCGTCCCCTACAGAGCGCGGTCACCGCGCAGGCCAATATTTGCGCCCGGCGTAAAATTTACGCTGTAGGGGCCGATGCTCGCATCGGCCCGCGAACCTCGCCGCGGCCAAACGCTCTCTCCGCCTCCCCGCAGCAGGGGAGGCGTTTTATTTGCCTTGCCTTGCCCGCGCGGGGGTGCTACAATAAAAGGCGGAACGTATCTTTTCTGCCAGGGAGGCATCGGACTATGGAAATGACCTTTTCCAAGCGGCTGGACCTGTTCGGGCCGGAGATCTTCGCCGCGCTCAACGATAAAAAGATCGCGCTGGAGGCGCAGGGCCGCACGCTGTACAACCTTTCGGTCGGCACGCCGGACTTTCCCCCCGCGCCGCACATCAAGCAGGCGCTGATCGACGCCGCGCAGGACGACGAAAACTGGAAGTACACCCTGCGCGACCTGCCCGAACTGCTGGCCGCCGTGGGCGGCTACTACCGGCGGCGCTTTGGCGTACAGGGCATAACCCCCGACCGGGTGATGAGCTTTAACGGCAGCCAGGACGGCATCGGCCACCTGGGCCTGGCCCTGCTGAACGAGGGCGACACCGTGCTGCTGCCCGACCCGTGTTACCCCGTGTTCATGACCGGGATGCGCCTGGGCGGCGGCGTGCCGTACTTTTACCCGCTGACCCGGGAAAACGGCTTTCTGCCCAACGTGCGCGCCATCCCGCAGGACGTGGCCCAAAAGGCCAAGGTCATGCTGGTCAGCCTGCCGGCCAACCCGGTGGGCAGCATCGGCACGCCGGAACTGTACGCCGAGATCGTCGATTTCTGCCGCCGGTACAACATCCTGCTGGTACACGACAACGCCTACAGCGACATCATCTTTGACGGCGCGCACGGCGGCAGCGTCTTTAACACGCCGGGCGCGGACGAGGTCGCGGTCGAGTTTTTCTCGCTTTCCAAGAGCTTCAACGTCACCGGCGCGCGCATCAGCTTTCTGGTCGGGCGGCCGGATGTGATCGCCGCGTGCAAAAAGCTGCGCACCCAGATCGATTTTGGGATGTTCGCCCCCATCCAGAAAGCCGCCGTGGCCGCGCTGACCGGCCCGCTGGACGGCGTGCGCGCCCAGTGCGCGGTGTACCAGGCCCGGCGCGACGCGCTGTGCGGCGGGCTGCGGGGCATCGGCTGGCCGGTGCCCGACAGCCGCGGCAGTATGTTCGTGTGGGCGCCGCTGCCCGCCGGCTGGCGGCACAGCATGGCGTTCTGCCTGCGGCTCATCGAAGCCGCGGGGGTCATCTGCACGCCGGGCGCGAGCTTCGGCCCTTCGGGCGAAGGGTATGTCCGCTTTGCGCTGACCCTGCCCGAAGAGACGATCCAAAAAGCCGTGGCCGCCATTGCCGCCAGCGGCGTTTTGGCCCAGCGGGAGGAAGCATGACGCCCGCCTCGCCCTTGCAGCGCCGGCTGGAGGCGCTGGCCCGCAGCGCCTACCCGCTGCATATGCCCGGCCACAAGCGCCGCCTGGCCCCCGCGCCCGGCCTTGGCTGCTATGCCTGGGATACCACCGAGGTCCCCGGCGCCGACGACCTGCACGCGGCCGGGGGCATCCTGGCCGCGGCCATGGCCCGCACGGCCGCGCTGTGGGGCGCGGCGCGCAGCTTTTACCTGGTGGGCGGCAGCACCTGCGGCCTGCTGGCCGGCCTGCGCGCGGCCGCGCCGTGGGGCAGCCGCATCATCTGCGCGCGCAACTGCCACAAATCGGTCTACCATGCCATCGAGCTGGGCGGCCTGCGCGTAAAGTGGCTGACCCCGCCGGTGGTGGAAGCGTTCGGCGTGTACGGCAGCGTGCCGCCCGCCGCCGTGGCCGCCGCGCTGGAGCAATGCCCCGACGCCGCCTGCGTGGTGCTGACCAGCCCCACCTACGAGGGCGTTTTGAGCGATATAGCGGCCATTGCGCGGCTCTGCCACGCGCGCGGCGTGCCGCTGCTGGTGGACGAGGCGCACGGCGCGCACTACCTGCCGCTGGCGCAGGCCCACGGCTGGCGCGGCGGCGCGCTGGCCGCCGGGGCGGACCTGGTGGTGCAAAGCCCGCACAAGACCCTGCCCAGCCTGACCCAGACCGCCCTTTTGCACCTGGGCGCGGGCGGGCGCATCGACCCGGATGAAGTCGAGCGCCAGCTGGATGTGTTCGAAACAAGCTCGCCGTCCTACCCGCTGCTGGTCAGCCTGGACGGCTGCACCGCGCTGCTGGCGGCGCAGGGGGACGCGCTGTTCGCAGCCTGGCGGCGGCGGCTGGACCGGTTTTCGGCCGCCGTGCGCCCGCTGCGCCGCCTGCGCGTGCTGGGCTGCGGCGCGGACGGCCCGCACCCGGAAATTTTTGCCCGCGACCCCGGCAAGCTGCTGGCCGCCGGCGGCGGCTGCACCGGCCCCGCGCTGGCCCGCCGCCTGCGGCAGGACTACGGCCTTGAGACCGAGATGGCCTGCGGCCCCCATGTGCTGGCCATGACCAGCGTGGCCGATGCGGACGATGCGCTGGACCGCCTGGCCGCCGCCCTGCTGGCGCTGGACGCCGAAGCCCCCGGCCCGGCCCCCGCCGGCCCCGGCCCGGCCGTGCTGCCCGGGCCGGGGCCGGCCGCCTGCACCATAGCCGAAGCCGTGCGCCGCCCGCGCGCCGAATGCCCGGCCGCCGCCGCGGTGGGCCGCACCGCGGCCGAGTATGTGTGGGCCTACCCGCCCGGCGTGCCGCTGCTGGCCCCGGGCGAGACCGTCACGCCGGACTTTGCCGCCGCGGCCGCCGCCCTGGCCGCCGCCGGCACCCCCTTGCGCCACACCTGCGCGCGCACCCCCGGCTGCGTGGCCGTGTGCGGGGAATGAGCGGATACAAACAAAAGCACCGCGCCACGAAAAATGGCGCGGTGCTTTTGATTTTGGCGGCGGTCAGCCGCGCAGGAAGAACTTTTCGATGCAGCTGGCGGCCGCCCCCACGGCGCCGCCGTATTCGCCCAGCTCCACGTAGACCAGCTGCAGCTTTTCGTCGCTGGAGCGGAAGGCGTAGGTGCGCAGCGAGCTGTGTACCGTTTCGAAGTTTTCCGCGTTGCGGAACAGCGGCCCGCTTAACAGGATCAGGTGCGGGTTGAACAGGCTGACCACGTTGGCCAGCGCAATGCCCAAAAAGATCATGGCGCGGTTCAATATCTCGCGCACGGCCGCGTCGCCCTGGGCCTGGGCGGCCAGCACCTGTTCCAGCGTGAGCGCGGCGGGGTCCGGGCACAGCTTGCCCAGCACGGTGCAGCGGCCCTCCTGCAAAGCCTGGCGGCAGCGGGTCAGGATGGCGCGCATACTGGAAATGGATTCCAGGCTGCCGGGGTAGCCGCAGTCGATCAGGCCGGTCTCCTGGTTGTACGGGTCCAGGATCATCTTGCCGATCTCGCCGGCGGTGGATACCTCGCCGCGGAAGGAGGTCTCGCCCGTCACGATGGGGCAGGCGATGCCCCACGCCGCGTGGCAGAACGCAAACGTGCTTTCGTCGCCCAGCAGGCCGGGGCGGAACAGCGACACCGCGCACGCCCGCGCGCGGACGTTGTTTTCCAGCCGCACGGGCAGGCGGATGGCCTGGCTGACCGCCTGGGCCAACGGCTTGCCGCACCAGTCCCGGCGCTCGCTGCCCATGTTCTTGATCTCGCCGGTGCCGGGGTTCACGATGCCGGGCACCGTCAGGCCCACGCCGATCAGCTTTTCCCATTCGGCGGGGTGGCGGCGTTCCAGCGTGTGCAAAATGCGCAGCAGCTGGCGCAGCATGGCGTCGTACTCCTCCGGCATCAGGTCAAAGCAGCCCTGCGCGCGCACGCCGCCGCGCAGGTCGGTGATGCAGTAGTGGGTGTAGTCGCGCCCCAGCGACAGGCCCAGCGCCAACCGCGAGCCGGGCACCAGGTCGATGTTGATGGGCTTGCGCCCCACGCCGTGCGGCGCGTCGTTGGGCGAAGCGGGCAGTTCCTGCACCACGCCGTCCGCGATCAGTTCGCCCACGATGTTGGTGATGGTCGGCGGCGTAAGTTCCAGCCGCTCGGCGATCTCGGCGCGGGAAAGCGGCGCATAGCGGTACAGCGTCGCTTTGATGGATTCCAGGTTTTGCTGTTTGATCTTGGCAAGGTTTTTGCCGTGCATTACGGCCATGGCGCCGCCCCACTTTCTGCGCAGATCTGCGCCCTGCCGCGTGGGAATAGGAGCACAGATAAAAGGCAAATTCAAGTTTGTTAAAATTATAAAGTTATGGAATTGCTATCTATATCATACCATAACTTGTACCAGGATTTCAACCAAAAGCGGCGGACAGGCGCTGTCGCGTCTACCAAAATTCCCGGCCTTTTTTTGGCGCTTTTTACAAAGCGAAAGCGTTTTTGCCCGTTTTTCCGCGGCAGCAGGGCCCGCGCGCGGCATTTTTATAAAAGCAATAAACCTTTGGGGGCAAGGCGAAATCTCAACGGAAAGGCAGCGTGCGGAAAGGGCGTTTGTAGGGGCCGATGCTCGTCACTGCGCCCGCAGGCGCGTTTCGGAGGCCAACCGCCGCGCAGCGGCGGCTCTTAGGCCGGAGATCGGCCCGGGAGCGTTGGCGGCGGCCGGTTCGTAGGGGAGGGCCATGGCCCTCCCCTACGAACCGAGGCAAACGCTCTGCGGAATGGTGACGGGCGTAAAGGTTATTTGTAGGGAACGGTCTTGACCGTTCCGCGGGGCCTTGCGGAACCCGGTACGTACCCGGGAGGGATAAATCCCTCCCCTACGAACCCCGGTCACCGCGCAGGCCAATATTCGTAACGAACGTGAAATTTATGCTGTAGGGGCCGATGCTTGCATCGGCCCGGGGCGTTTGCGGCGGCCGGT
>CALWNS010000117.1 GCA_944382805.1 uncultured Gemmiger sp.
TTCCGCTCCTATTGGGATGCCCCATTGGCAGATCGAGGTGTTACCATGAAAGATTTGAACGATTTGATGCAGGCGATCCTGGATATGGACGCGACCCAGCGCAAGGCGGCCGAACAGGCCGCCGCGGAGCGCACCGAGCGCCTGGGCCGCCTGGACGAGGAAAAGCGCGCCATTGCAAAGTCCTACGCTGCCCGCGTGCAGTCCAGCACCCAGGCGGCTGCGGCCGCGGCGGCCGCCGCCAACCGGGAGGCGCTCAGCGACCTGGAAAGCAAGCGCGCCGTGGCCGAAGCGGTGCTGGAACGCACCGCCGCGGCCAACCGCGCGCAGTGGGTCGAAGCGCTGGTGCGCCGCACGCTGGAACGGCCCGCCGGGGGTGAGGCGTGATGGCGCCGGCCCTGCGCTCCAAAGCCAGCAACGCCGCCCTGGCCAAGGCCCGCGCCATGTACGGCGACCGGCTGACGCCCGAAGATTACCGCCGCCTGGCCGCCTGCCGCAGCATCCCGCAGCTGGCGGCCGAGCTGAAAAACCTGCCCGCCTATACGGCTGCGCTGGAACCCGTCAGCGCGCCCACGGCCCGCCGCGCCCAGCTGGAAGCCCTGCTGCGCCAGGCCGTATACGCCCGCTGCGACAGTTTGTTCCGCTACGAGCTTTCCGCCGGGCAGCAGGTGTACGGCTACTTTACCGTCAGCTGCGAAGTGGACGAGATCATCACCTGCCTGCGCTGCCTGGACGCCGGCCGCCCCGGCGACTACCTGTTCAAGTTGCCGGATTACCTGCGCCACCGCTGCACGGTGGACCTGTACGCCCTGGCCCATGTGACCGACGCCAAAAGCCTGCTGGCGGCGCTGGCGGGCACGCCGTACCGCCAGGTGCTGGCCCCGCTGGCCGATGTGCCCGCCGGGCGCAAGCTGCTGGTCTATGCCGAACCGCTTTTGGAGGATTACCGCCATAAGGCGTTCGTGGCCCTGGCGCCCCAAAAGGGCGGCGGCGCCCCCGGCCGGGCGCCGGGCCTGGGCGATTACATCGAGATGGAGTGCGACGCCGCCGCCCTTTCCAACGCGGGCCGGCTTCTGCGCGTACACGCCGAACCGCGCTGGTACGCCCAGCTGGTCCGGCGGGACTGCACGGCGCTCAAACCGGCCGAATGGCAGGCGCTGCTTGCCGCCCCGGACTACCCCGCGTATCTGGCGGCGCTGCACAAAACGGTGTACGGCCGTATGCTGGACCGGTGCCGGTATTCCACCCTGAAAGAGGGCCTGCAGAAATGCCGCTACAACTGGTGCCGCAAATGGCTGCGCTTTTCCACCGACCCCGCGCTGGTCATGCTGTGCTACGTCTACCTGATCCGCTGCGAGGTCACCAACCTGGAACACATCATCGAGGGCGTACACTACGGTATGCCGGCCGACGAGCTGTACGGGATGCTCATCGGCTGTGATGAGGAAAACAGTAAAGGGAGGGAACATTGATTGGTTGAAAAGATGAAACTGGTCCACGTGCAGGGGACCATGCCCGGCCTGAACGAATTTTTGGGCCGCTGCTGCCTGGACGGCCGCTTTGAACTGGAACCGGCCAGCCAGTATATGTCGGCGTCCCTGGGGTACGCCCCGCTCAACGAGGAGGACACCTTCACCCCCCTGGTCGAACGGATCGAAGCCCTGGCCGCCCAGATGGGCGCCGAACTGCCCGACACCCCGCCCGCCAAACCGCAGGGCACGCAGGACCAGGCGTTTCTGGACGCGCTGGCGGCGCAGTTCGCGGCCCTGCGCACCGAACGCGAAAGCCTGGAGGAACAGCAGCGCCTGTGCGAGGACGCCATCGCCCAGTACAGCCACTTCCTGAGCCTGAAAGCCAATGTGGACGAGATCAGCGGCTGCAAGCACGTCAAGGTGCGTTTCGGCTTTTTGCCCAAAGACGGCTACAACAAGCTGATGAACGCCTACGCCGATGACCCCTACATCCTGTTCGTGCCCTGCAGCCAGACGCAGGAGGGCTACTGGGGCGTGTACCTTACGCCGCGCAGCCGCTCGCAGGAAACCGATGGCATCTTCTCGATGCTTTACTTCGAGCCGCTGCGGGTGCCCGGCGCGGCCGGCAGCCCGGCCGAGATCGTGGAGCATTACCGCGAAAACCTGGAGGTCGTGCAGCGCAGCCTGGCCGATATCGATGTGCGCGTGCGCGCACTGTGGGCGCAGAACGAACCAAAGATCGAGACCCTGTACAGCGCGCTGCGCTACGCCGCCGCCGTGTTCAGCCTGCGCCGCTTCGCCGCCGTCAAGGGCCAGCACTTCTTCTGCGTGGGCTGGGTGCCCGCGCGCGAGATCGACGATGTGGCCGCCAAGGCCCGCGCCATCGGGGACCTGCGCGTGGTGATCGACGATCCGGACAAGGACGGCAACTACACGCCGCCCACCAAGCTGCGCAACCCCTGGTTTGTGCGCCCTTTTGAGTTTTTTGTCGAGATGTACGGCCTGCCCGACTATGACGAGACCGACGCCACCCCCTTTGTGGCGCTCACCTTCACCGTACTCTTCGGCATTATGTTTGGCGATGTGGGGCAAGGCATCGTTCTTACATTGTTCAGCCTGTTCATGTGGAAGGTCAAGCGCAACGCTTTGTTCCACCTGCTCATCCCCTGCGGCATCGCCAGCACCTGCGCCGGCTTTGTCTACGGTTCGTTCTTCGGCTACGAAGAACTGCTCGACCCGCTGTACCACGCGCTGGGCATGGCGTCCAAGCCGGTCTCGGTCATGGACTCCATCACCGGCATCCTGCTGTTCGCCGTCTACATCGGCGTGGTGCTGGTGCTGGCCGCCATGTTCATGAACATCTACACCCAGTGGCGGCGCGGCCGTTTGGGCAGCGTGCTGTTCGGCACCAACAGCCTGACCGGCGTCATCACCTACCTGGCCGGCGTCGACCTGGTCAGCGCGTTCATGGGCGCATGGGTGTTCATGCCGGTGCCGCTGGCCGCCGTGCTCGTCGGTTTGGGCCTGGCTTCGCTGCTCTTTGCCGAAGTGCTGGCCCCGCTCGTCAACGGCGACCCCAACTGGAAACCGGCCGAAGGCTGGGGCGGCTACCTGATGCAGAACGTGTTCGAACTGCTGGAAAGCGTTTTGAGCTACCTGTCCAACACCATCTCGTTTTTGCGTGTGGGCGCGTTCGTCATCGTACACGCCAGCATGATGATGGTCGTGTTTACCCTGGCCGGCGAACCGGCCAACCTGCTGGTGGTCATCCTGGGCAACGGGGTGGTCATCGCGCTGGAGGCGCTGCTTTCCGCCATCCAGGGCATCCGCCTGGAATTTTACGAAATGTTCAGCCGTTTTTACACCGGCGGCGGCCGCAAGTTCGAAGCGCTCGACCTGCGCGCGCTCCGCAGCAAAGCGGCCGAGTAAGCCAAACCAAAAACACAGGAGGGTCTATTATGAAAACCAACGTCCGTAAACTGATCGCTACCGTTCTTGTCCTGCTGGCCGTGGCCTGCTTCGGCTCGTTCAGCGCCTTTGCCGCCGGCGAGGAGGAACCCGCCGCCGACACCACCGCCGTCGCCGCCGAGACCGACGAGACCAGCACCCACAACGAAAGCCTGAGCATCGGCCTGATCGCCGCCGCCCTGGCCACCGGCCTGGCCGGCATCGGCGGCGGCATCGCCGTGGCCGCCGGCGCCCCGGCCGCCATTGCCGCCAACAGCGAAAACCCCAAGACCTTCGGCAAAAGCCTGATCTTCGTGGCCCTGGGCGAATCCATCGCCCTGTACGGCCTGGTCATCTCCATCATGATCCTCAGCAGGCTGGTGTGAGCCATGCGCTTTTACCTGATCTGCGACAATAACGATGCGCTCAACGGCCTGCGCCTGGCCGGCATCGAGGGCACGGTGGCCCGCAGTGAAGCCGATGTGCGCGCCGCGCTGGCCGATGCGGCCCGCCAGCCGGATATCGGCATGATCCTGGTGACCGAAAAAATCGCGGATGCCTGGGAGCCGCTGCTGGATACCGTGCGCGCGGACCAGAACGGCCCGCTGCTGGTCACGGTGCCCTCCACCGGCGGTTCGGCCGCCGGCAAGGACCGCATCACGCGCTATATCCGCGAAGCCGTTGGCATTAAAATTTAAGGCAAGGGGGAAAACCGAATGATCGAACTCAAGACCCGTGCCGAGCAGTTCCTCAAGTCCATCCAGGCGGAGGGCGAGCGCCAGTGCGCCGCCATCCGCAGCCAGACCGAGGCCGAGGTGAGCAGCGCGCTGGCCGCCGCCCGGCGCGAAGAACAGGCCCGTGCCGACCGCACCATCGCCTTTGAGGCCGCCCGCGCCAAAACGCAGGCCAACCGCACCCTTTCGGCCGCCCGCAGCCAGGCGCGCGCCGCGCTGGCCCAGCGCCGCCAGGCCCTGGCCGACGGCGTCTTTGCCGAAGCCGAAGCCCGTCTAGCCGACTTTACGGCCACGCAGGACTACGCTGCCTGGCTGCAGGCCGGCGCGGCCGAACTGGCCGCGCGCCTGGGCGAAGGCACGGTGCTGTACGCCCGTCCGGCCGACTGCGCGCTGCTGGCCGCCCTGCCGCAGGGCTGCACCTTGCAGCCGGACGATACCATCCGCCTGGGCGGCCTGCGGGCCGAAAACAAAGCCCGCGGCCTGGCGGCGGACGATACGCTTTCCACCCGCCTGGGGGCCCAGCGCGCCTGGTTTTTGGAAAACGCGGGCCTTAAGATCGAGCTGTAAGGGGGAAAGTTATGCAAACCTATCAACTGTACAGCATCAACGGCCCGGTCGTCACCGTGCGCGGCCGCACCGCCCTTTCGCTGATGGAGATGGTCTATGTCGGCCGGCAGCGCCTGGTCGGTGAGGTCATTCGTCTGGATGACGAACAGGCCACCATCCAGGTATACGAGGAGACCGGCGGCCTGAAAGCCGGCGAGCCGGTGGAACCCACCGGCGGCCCGCTTTCGGTCACGCTTGGCCCCGGCATTCTGCGCAATATCTACGATGGCATCCAGCGCCCGCTGCCGGCCATCGAAGCCGACATGGGCAGCTTTATCCAGCGCGGCGCGCACGAACCGCCGCTGGACGAAGCCAAGCGCTGGGAGGTGACCGTCACCGTGCGCCCCGGCGACGCCCTGGCCCCCGGCCAGGTGTACGCCACCTGCCCGGAAACGCCGGCCATCACCCACCGCTGCCTGCTCAGCCCGCTGCTGGGCGCCTGCACCGTGACCTGGGCGGCCGAAAACGGCGCGTACACCGTCAACGACCCGGTGGCCAAGGTCACCGACGCCAAGGGCTGCGAGCACACCCTTACGCTGTGCCAGCGCTGGCCCATCCGCACGCCGCGCCCGGCCGCCGCGCGCATGACCTCGCCGCGGCCGCTCATCACCGGCCAGCGCGCGATCGATACCATGTTCCCGCTGGCCAAGGGCGGCGCGGCGGCCATCCCCGGCGGTTTCGGTACCGGCAAGACCATGACCCAGCACCAGCTGGCCAAGTGGTGTGATGCCGACATCATCATCTACGTCGGCTGCGGCGAACGCGGCAACGAGATGACCCAGGCCCTGCAGGAGTTCAGCGAACTGACCGTCCCCCGCACCGGCAAGAGCCTGATGGACCGCACCGTCCTGATCGCCAAT
>CALWNS010000118.1 GCA_944382805.1 uncultured Gemmiger sp.
GATGTCGTCATAGGTCTCGTTGTCCATGAAATGGTACAGGTCGCCGTCCTCGTAGGAGTAGGTCACTTCCTTGCGCTCGATGAACGCCTGGGGGAACTTGGCGGTGGGGTTGTAGCTGGTCTCGGTCACCGCGCCGGTGATGACGTTCTTGGTCTTGGTGCGCACAAACGCCGCGCCCTTGCCGGGCTTGACGTGCTGGAACTCAACGACCTGGAGAACCTGGCCGTCCTGTTCGAAGGTGACGCCGTTGCGGAATTCGCCTGCAGAGATCATATAAGGATTCCTCCAATACAAAATTCAGTAAATACCATACCTGTTTATTATTGTAATATAAAACCGGCTCCAATGCAAGTGTTTTGCGCCTGCCGGGGCCAAAAAAGGCAAAACGGCGGCTTTATGCGCCCGGCGCCGCCGCATACGCCGCGGCCAGGGCGGCGGCGTCCTCGGCCTGGGTGCCGTCCGATTCGCAGATGATGGTGGGCGCCAGGCCGCGCTGCTTGAGCAGGCGCAGCAGCGGTTCGTGCGGCGGGCCGTACTGCGTATCGGCCAGGGTCAGGTGGCATTTTTCACCGCCCTTGGTGTAGGCAATGCGCGAAAAATGCGCGTGGAAGTTCACGGCGCGCCCGTCCCCCAGCGCCTGCTGCAGCCGGTCGAGCAGGGCGGCGTAATCCTGCGCCGCGCGGTCGGCAAACTGCGTGCCCTGGCTGCGGGCGTACAGGTGGCCGAAATCGATGCAGGGGGTGATGCGCGCGTCCACCGCGCACAGGGCCAGCACCTCCTCCAGCGTGCCGAGCTGGTTGACCTTGCCCATCGTTTCCGGGCAGAGGATGCAGTCGCCATAGCCGGCTTCGTCCACGGCCCGCACGGCGCGGCGCATGGTATCCAGCGCCTTTTCCAGCGCCTGTTCGCGGCTCTGCTTGCCGCAGGAGCCGGAATGGAACACCACCCGCCGGCCGCCCATGGCCTTGACGGCGGCGCAACTCTGCAAAAGGTAGTCCACGCTGCGCAGGCGCTTTTCCTCCTCCATGCTGGACATACTGATGTAGTACGGCGCGTGTACCGAAAGGGCGATGCCCTTTGCGGCGCAGGCGGCGCCCAGTTCCGCCGCGCGGGCGGCGGTAATGCGCACGCCGCGGCCGCACTGGTACTCGAATGCCGTCAGGCCGAACGCGGCGGTATAGGCGGCGATATCCGCCGCGGTCTTGCCGGTATAGCTGTCCGAAAGGCCGGCCGTGCCAAAGCGCGGCGCGGCGGGGGCTTTATTCATGGGTGACGCCGCCTTTCTTGTAATAGCGCCGCAAAAACGGCTGTTCCAACCGGCGCTTAAAGCGCACGCCGCGGTTTTTGTCGTGCGGGGTGCGCGGCAGCACCGAAAGGCACGGGATGCCGTACAGCGCGGCCGCCAGGCGGTCGGTGAACAGCTGGTCCCCCACCATGGCCATCTGCCGGCGCGGCACGCCCAGGCGGCGGCGGGCGACCGCCAGGCCCGGCGGCAGCGGCTTGCAGGCCAGCGGCACCCAGGCCAGGCCGATGCGCTCCGCAAACGGGCGCACGCGGCGGGCCGTGTTGTTGGAAACGATGGTCAGGCGCACGCCGGCCGCGCGCAAAGCGTCCAGCCAGGCGGCCACGCTGCCGTCCAGCTGCTGGCTGCCGTCGGCCGTCAGGGTGTTGTCTACATCCAGCACCAGCGCCGTAATGCCCCGGGCGCGCAGGAATTCCGGCGTGATGGCTTCCACCCGGCGGAAAACGATTTCTGGGGTCAACAGCATGGGTAGCTCCTTTGCTGAAAAAAAGGCAGGCCCGCATGGCGGGCCTGCCTGGGTGCGGGCGGCGTGCGCTGCGCGCAGCCGCCTTGCCGTTCCGATTCAAACCTTGGGCAAAATATTCGCCTGCGCTTTAGCGCCGGGCGGAATTACTTATACTTGCGCTTGCGGGCGGCTTCGGGCTTCTTTTTGCGGCGCACGGAAGGTTTCTCATACGCCTCGCGCTTACGCACCTCGGCCAGGACACCACTGCGGGCGGTGCTGCGCTTAAAACGGCGCAGAGCGCTCTCCAGGGATTCACCCTCCTTGACACGGATCTCCGACATCTTTATCCCTCCCTTGGTCTTTAGACAGGAGTTTGCCGGTCAAAAATTTCTAATCAACCAGTAAACAAAAGTATACTATAAAGCCCCCTGCCCTGTCAACCTTGTTTTGACCGGTTCGGGCAAATTCGCACAAAGTTTACAAATTGAGCAAAAGCCACAGCCCGCCGAACACGACCGGCTGGTGCAGCATATACAGCGGCAGCGTGTGCCGGCCCAGCCAGCACAGCCAGCGCAGCGCCGCGGGCGCGGGGGCCGCCCGCGCCCGCAGGCGCCGCTCCCCCGCCCAGCGCGCGGCAAAAAAACCGCACAGCACCAAAAACACCCAGGGCAGCAGGGGGAAATAATCAGCCGAAGAAAAGCGGGTCAGATCCGGCAGGCCCAGCCAGAACCAGTTTAGGCGGTAGAGCGCCGCCGGCACGCGGCACAGGCGGAGGGTCTCGAACCCCAGCCAGCCGGCGGGCAGCTGATCGAGCAGGGCGAACAGCACGGCGCTGGCCGCCAGCGCGGGCGCGGGGGGCAGCTTTTCCAGCGCGGGGCGCAGCAGGCCGATGAGCGCCAGCGCGCAGCCGATCAGGTGCAGCACGCCGAACCAGATGGCCTGGCCCGGCATGAACGCCGCCGTGACCAGCGTGAGTACCGCCGCGCACCCCAGCGTGACCAGCCCGTTTTTGAGCGGCGAGCGGGACAGCGCGGCGCCGAACCCCGCCAGCAGCAGAAAGCTCCAGCAGATATACTGCTGCCAGGCATGGCACCCCGGCGCGCTGATATCGTACCACGCGCAGGGCCGGCCGAATACATAGACCCAGTCGTACAGCGCATGGTAGGCCACCATATTGATAAACGCCAGGCCGCGCAGCGCATCCGGCTGCCACAGGCGCGGGCGGGCTGTTTCCCGCATAACGGCGTCCCCTTTCCTTTATATACGATTTACCACCACTATACCGCCCGCGGCGGCAAACGTCAAGGCCGCCCTGTTGCAAGGTGACGAAAAATGCGGTAAAATGTTAGCGAAAACGACAGTTTTACCCGCCCGCAAAGGAGGGCCGCCATGAGCCGCTACGATATCCGCCTGATCGCGCTGGACCTGGACGGTACGGTGTTCGACGATCAAAAGCATATTTCCCCGCGCACGCTGCGCGCCATCCGCGCCGCGCTGGACCGCGGGGTGGACGTGGTGCCGGCCACCGGCCGCCAGGCCGGCGGCGTGCCGGCGGAATTTTTGCATATGCCGGGCGTGCGCTATGCGCTGACCGCCAACGGCGCCAGCGTGGTGGAGCTGGCCGGCGGCCGCAGCATCGTGCGGCTGCCCTTTGCCGATGCGCTGGCGCAGCAGGTGCTGCGGGCCGCGTACCCGTTCGGCGGGGTGATCGGTGTGTTTATCGACGGCGGCTGCTACGGCGACGCCGCCAGCGCCGCCCGTGTGGAAAGCACCTGCCCGCCGGAGCTGCTGCCCTATGTGCGGGCCAGCCGCCACGTGGTGGACGACCTGCCCGCCTATATGGCGGCGCACAGCGGCCAG
>CALWNS010000119.1 GCA_944382805.1 uncultured Gemmiger sp.
CAGGATGATCTCCAGGCTGGCCATGCGGCTCACGCCCTTAAGGCGTTCGTTGTCCTTTTGGTCAAAGGGAATACCCAGCTCGTCGGCCAGGCGTTTCCAGGCAAGGTAATGGTACTTGGCAGTATCCACCAGGACGCCGTCCAGGTCAAACAAAAATCCGTATTTCATGGCGCATCTCCTTTCTTGTTCGGCAAGCCCAGGTAAACGCCGGTCTGCTGCAGGCCGGGTTCGCCGGCCAGCGTGGTCACGCAGCAGGCGGGCGGCTGCTTGGCCTGCGGCGGGTAGTCGTGGTAGCGCTCGGGGTCGGCCCCGCCGGCGGCGCGCTCGGCCGCGGCCAGCAGCGCCATATCCTGCGCGCGGCGCGCCTGGCGCCGCTCCTGCGCGGCGGCCTCGGCCGGCGGCAGGGCCAGGGCGGCCAGCGCGCGCGCCGTGCCCGGCTGTTCCGCGGCCAGGCTGTGCTGTTCAAACGGGTCGTTTTCCACATCAAAGAGCTGGTCGCGGGCTTCGTCCCCGCGGCAGGTGATGTACTTGTACGCGCCGCGGCGCACCATGGCCGTATAGGTCCAGCCGCCGGGCAGGCGGTCCACCAGCTCGCTGTATACGGCGCGCCGGGCGTCCGCCGCTTCGCCGCGCAGCACCCCGGCCAGGCTGCGGCCGTCGGCCTGCGGCAGCGGGTCGGCCCCGGCCCATTCGCACACGGTGGGGCCGATATCCAGCAGGCTGACCGGTTCCGCCACGCGGCGGCCGGCCGCGACCCCTGCCCCGGCAAAGATCATCGGCACGCGCGCCGCGGCTTCAAAAAAGCTCTTTTTGCCGTAAATGCCGTGCTCGCCCACCGTGTCGCCATGGTCGGAAAGGTAGGCGAACAGCCCCGCCGTACCGCGCGCGGCGCAAAAACGCGCAAACGCCCGCCCGGCCCGGCCCACCAGCGCGTCGGTATGCTCGACCAGGCCCTTGTAGGCGGCCTGGCAGGCCAGGGCGACCTCCTGCCGGTCGGTTTCCGGCAGCAGGGCGCGCTGCTGGGCGTTGAGCCAGCTTTCGCGCCCCGGCCAGGTGGGCGGCAGCTGCGCCGCGGCCAGGTATTTACGGAACAGCGATTCGGGCGCCACATACGGGAAGTGCGGCCCGTAGGTGCCCACCACGATCAGCTGCGGTTTGCGGTGCGGGCGGGCCAGGTATTCTTCCAGCGCTTGCAGCACCGCTTCATCGTAACTTGTGACCGGCGACGCGCCGCCGCCCACCACATGGGTACACCATTTGTAGCCCATCGTTTGCAGGTGGACGCCCAGGTCGCGGCGCAAAGCCGCCGCCGGGCGCGCCCAGCCGCAGGGGGTGATGTCCGGCGCAATGCGCCGCGTAAAGCCGTGGCGCTGGTCCGGGCCGATAAAGTGCATCCGCCCGCACAAGACCGTCTCGTACCCGGCGGCGGCCGCCGCGTGCAAAAAGGTAGGCACGGTCTGGGGCAGGGTGTCGTTGTTGGTATAAATGCCGGTGCGGTGCGGCGCCAGGCCGCTGAGCATGGCCATGCGCGCCGGTACGCACAGCGGGCAGGGGGTGTAGGCGGCGTCGAACCGGGTGCCGCGGCGGCACAGGTCGTCCAGGTTGGGGGTATCCACCGCCATACGGCCCCCGGGGCCGTAGACGGCGGCGTGCTGGTCGCTTAAAAACAGCAGGATATCGGCGGGCATGGCGTGTTCCTTTCGTTTGCTGCGGCAGGCTTACAGGTGCGCGTCCCACTTGCCGCAGAAGGCGTCCACCGGGCTTTTGCCCTTAAAGGCGCTGCGGCCGGTCAGCTTTTCCACCAGCTGGCGCAGGCAGTGGTCGTTGTTGCTGTAGCAGTTGATGTAGGTCTTGACACGCGGGAAATCCAGCAGATGGTACGGGTTTTCCAGCGAGACGAACACGGTGGGCACATCGTTCAGGTAATGCCCGCAGTCGGCGCCCATCGGCTGTTTCCATTCAATGCGCACCACGGTCTGGTTGCTCTTGGTGGAAAGGTTGGCCGCGTACAGGATCAGGTCGTAGTTTTTAACGATCTCCTCGTACTTGGTGGTAAAGCCTTCGCCGTAGGGCTGGGGCACGAAATCATCGACCCGGAAGCCCTCTTTTTCCAGCAGCGCGCGCAGGCGGCCGCAGGCGGGCGTCACTTTATAGTTGCCCTCACCGCCGCCGGCCGGTTCGATGGTGTAAAACAGGATGCGCGGGTACCGCTGCGGCGTGATGGGCAGGACGCCGGGCTGTTCCTTGACCAGGGTGATGGCGCGGTCGGCGCATTCTTCGGCCCAGGCGTGGTGCTGCGCGCAGCCCACGATGGTCTTGGCTTTTTCCGCGTCCAGTTCCGGCGTGCGGCGGTGCAGGCCCAGCGCGGCCTTGGTGGCCAGGATGCGGGTGACGGCCTCGTCCAGGCGCTGCGGGGTGATGATGCCCTCGCGGATGCCCTGCAGCATAAAGCCGTAGTCCTCCTCCAGGTTGCGGGCAAACAGGAACATATCGGCCCCGCGGGCGATGCTTTCGGGCACGGCGCGGCGGCGGCTCATGGCCAGGGTATAGCCGGCCATGGTGGTGGCGTCTGTGCAGATCAGGCCGTTAAAGCCCAGCTCCCCGCGCAAAAGCCCCTGCATCAGCTCGCGGCTCAGGGTGCCGGGCATGATGTCCTCGTCTTTGATGCCGGGGTTCAGCCGCCGGGTCCAGGCGGGCTGCATGATATGCCCCACCATGGCGGTCAGCGCGCCGGCTTCGATGCCGGCCTTGTAGGCCGCGCCGTAGGTGGCCATCCAGGTATCGCAGTCCATGCCGTTGATGCTGGTCACCAGGTGCTGGTCGCGCTCGTCCTGGCCGTCGCCGGGGAAATGCTTGATCGAAGCCGCCAGCCCCATGCGCTGCACCTCCTCGACATAGGCGCGGCCCATGCGGCGCACGCGCTCCGGGTCGGAACCAAAGGTGCGGGTGTTGGTGATGGGGTTGCGGAAGTTCGAATCGATATCGATGATGGGGGCAAACGCCCAGTTGGCCCCCACGGCCAGCGCTTCGGCCGCGCAGGCGTGGGCCATCTTGGCTGCCATGCCCTCATCGTCGGTGGCGGCGATCTCCATCGGCGAACCGACCAGCGTGCCCTCGGTCACGATGCCGTTGCCGCCCTTTTCCAGGTTGGCGGCGATCAGCGGCGGCACCTTGCAGCGCCGGTACAGCGTTTGGGTGCCGGCAATGGCGGTTTCGGTGGGCACCACGCGGTACATACAGCCGCCGGGCTGCATCAGGCCGAACACATAGTCGAATTCCTCCTGCTTTACCTCCTTGAACAGCACGCAGAACAGCTGGCCGGCCTTTTCCTCCACGGTCATGGCGTCGCGGGTCTTTTCCACCCAGGCGATATCCTCATCGCTGAGGTAAAACGGCCTTGCTTTCAGGTCGATCATCGCAGTGTCCTCCTTTTTCTCAGATCTTATCGTCTTTGTTGACAAACAGGCCGCACAGCGGGTCGGTGGGCAGCCCTTTGGTCTTTTTGGTCCGGCCGTGCCGCCAGGCAAGCCAGCCGATGGCCCCGCCGGCCGCCAGCAGCCCCAGCAGCGGCAGGAACGCCTGTAAAAAGTCCATGGTTTACGCCTCGCCTTCCGGTTTTTGCAGCCCGTAGCGGCGGTAAAGTTCCGCCGGCGCATCGTTTTCGGCAAACAGACGGGCCATGGCCCCCAGCATGGCGGCGGTGCGCGCAGGGTCGTCCAGGGGCTGCTCCTGGTGGGGGTCGTCCACGGTGTCAAACAAAAGGTCGGCGGCCGGCATCGTGTGCAAAAAGCGTTGGTTGAGCTGGGCTTCCACCTTCAGCACCGGCACGCCCTTGGTAAAGCGGAACGCGGGGACCAGCTGCGCCGTGCGCAGCTCCTCCACCGAGAACATGGCCCGCATATGGGTGGGCATCAGGGTGTATTCGTACACCGTCTCGTCAAAGTCCTGCACGTTGTGCAAAAGCGTGTAGCGCCCGTCGGTGATTCCTATGGGCATCCCGTGGTAGCCGAACAGGCCGTACTCGCGCACGGGGGTATCGTCGGCCAGGGTCTTGGCCAGCGGCTTGCCCAGCATATCCGGCGGGATGGGCAGGCCGAAGAAGTCCAGCACCGTGGGCGCCAGGTCGATGGTCTGCACCAGCGCGGGGCAGCTCACGCCCTGCCGGCCGGAGCGCGGGTCCCAGATGAACAGCGGCGTATGGACCAGTTCTTCGTAGTTGGGGCAGCCGCCCTTGCCCCAGTAATCGTGCTCGGCCAAAAAGAAGCCGTGGTCGGTGTTGACGATGAGCATTGTGTCGGCCCACAGGTTTTGTTCGTCCATCTCGTCCAGCACGCGGCCCAGCTGCCGGTCGCAGAAGCGCAGCGAGGCTTCGTACTTATCGCGCATGGCGCCGATCTCCCCGGCGCTTTCGCGCACCTTGTCGTAGGGCGGCCAGTCGGGCGCGCCGGCGGTATCGGGGTCAAAGTGGCTGGCGGGCGAGGTGAACGGCTCGTGCGGGTCAAAGGTCTCGATCTGCAGGAACCAGTTGTCGCACCGGCCGTTGCGCTGCAAAAAGTCGATGCCGTCGGCAAAGGTCATCGCCATGGGGAAGTCGGCTTCGGTATGCAGGCGTTCGCGGTTGGCCAGGTTCTGCCAGCCGCCCTTTTTGCGCATGGCGCGCAGCGTGCCGGTAGAGTATTCGGCGCTGAGCTGATTGGGGGAAAACTCGCCCGCGTGCGGGGCCAGGTCGGATACCCAGGTATCGCTTTCCTGCCCGCGGTAGCAGTCCCAGGCGGAATAGCGGCTGTGGTAGGTGCAGCCGCCGTCCTCGACATAGTGGTAGTGGTCGGTGGCCAGGCGGGTGTGGACGCCGCTCTTTTTCAGCAGTTCGGGCATGGAATCGTCAAACGGTTCCATCGGCCCCCAGCTGCGGTGCAAAAAGTTATAGCGGCCGGTCTGCAGTTCGCGCCGGGCCGGCATACAGGGCAAACTGCCCACATAGCTGGCGTCAAACCGCACGCTGTGGGCGGCCAGGCGCTCAAAGTTGGGGGTGGGCACCGGCCCGCCGTATACGCTCATCAAATCCCGCCGCAGCGAGTCGTACATGACCATGATCGCTTTCATCAGGGGTATCTCCTTTCGGTTGTTGCGCTGTCAATGGCGGAAGCTGTAGGGCTTGAACCGCTCGATCACTTCCGGGTGTTCATCGATCACGTTGTGCAGTTCCTGCGGGTCGTTTTGCAGGTCGTACAGTTCGTCGGTATCGTTGTAGCTGCGGATCCACTTGTACCGGCCGTCAAACAGCATGGTGCAGTTGTGCAGCTCGCTGCGCTGCACCGCCCGCAGCGGCGCGGTTTCGCCGCGCAGCAGCGGCGCCAGGCTGCACGCGTCCATCCGGTTTTGGTCCCAGGCCACGCCGGCCAGGTCCAGGCAGGTGGGGGCCAGGTCCATCAGCTCGGCCAGGGCGTCGCTTTCGCGCCGGGTCTCCATGCCGGGGGTGTGGAGAACAAGCGGGATGCGCAGGCAGCCTTCGTACATGGCGGATTTTTCCAGCAGGCCGTGGTCGCCCAGCAGCTCGCCGTGGTCGGCGCAGAAAATCACGACCGTGTCCTTATCGCGGCCGGTCTCCTCCAGCCAGTCCAGCAGCTTGCCCACCCAGCGGTCGACCACGCGGGTGCTGGCGGCGTAGCAGCGCTTGACCTGCCGCAGGTCGGCCTCGGTCATGCCGCCGGTCTGCTGCGCGGCGCGCGCGCGGATCCAGGCGGGCTTGCCGGCCATATCGGCCGGGATCGGCGCGGGCCAGGGGGCGTCGCCCACGGCCTCGTAGTCGGCGCGCGGCGGGTCCCAGGGGTTGTGCGGGCCGGCAAAGCTCACGGTCAAGTGCCACGGCGCGCCGGTGCCGTCATGCTCTTGCAGCCAGGCCAGGCCCTGCCCGCCGATAAAATCGTCCAGGAAAAATTCGTCCGGCAGCACGCTTGGCTCGGCGTAATAGCGCGGCTTTTGGCGCATATAGCTGCGGTAGTCCTGTTCCAGGCGCAGCATCAGCGCGGGGTCCTTTTCCAGCAGGAAGTTCTGGTACGGCCCCATGGGGTACAGCGTCCCGTCCGGGTTTTTACCCACCCAGGCGCTGTTCATCTTGCCCTCGGTCTCCACCGGGTCGGTAAAGCCGTAGTGGTACATCACGGGCAGGTCGCCCCTGGGGCCGCAGTAGTTCTGGCGCTTGTGCAGGTCGCTTTTGCCCACGATGCCCACGCGGTACCCGCCGTCGCGCAGCGCCTGGTAAAACGTGGGCTGTTCGGGGGGCAGGACCGCGTCGTGGATGGGCACGCCGCAGCGGCTGGGGTAGCGCCCCGTAGCCAGCGAGGCCCGGCTGGGCGTACACAGCGGGCAGGTGCAGGCCGCGCGGGTGAACACGACAGATTTTTCCATCAGCCGGCGCAGGTTGGGCGTGGCGACGCCGTCCCCCATACCGTCCAGCGTGGTGTTGCGGATCTGGTCCGCCATGATAAACAAAAAGTTCAGACGTTCCGGCATTAGTCGCCGCCTCCTTTTGGTTTTTTGCAAAAAGGCCGGCGGCGGCCCAGGGGCAGACCCCTTTTGCCGCCGCCGATTTTGCGGAAGTATAAATTTTGGGAAAGGCCGCTCACGCCGCCACGGCGCGCTTGGCGCGCGTTGCGCGGGCCAGGGCCACGCGGGCGCGGCGCTCTTTGATGCGGGCGATCTTGTCCTCGTTCATGCGGTAGATCATGAACAGCAGCCAGATGCTGTAGCGGATGCAGGTTTGCAGATAATCGCTGACGCCGATCATGGTAAACTTGGAAAG
>CALWNS010000120.1 GCA_944382805.1 uncultured Gemmiger sp.
TCCCGATATAACCGCAGGTGCGGCGGGCCACGTTCAGCTTGCTCTGGTCACGGTTGCCGCACTTGGGGCACTCCCAGACCAGCTTGCCGTCGTCCTCCACGATCTGGATCTCGCCGTCGTAGCCGCACACCTGGCAGTAGTCGCTCTTGGTGTTCAGTTCGGCGTACATGATGTTTTCGTAGATGAACTGCATCACCCGGATGACCGCCGCAAGGTTATCCTGCATATTGGGCACCTCGACATAGCTGATGGCGCCGCCGGGCGAAAGCTTCTGGAAGTCGGCTTCGAACTTGAGCTTAGTGAAAGCGTCGATCGGCTCCGACACATGGACATGGTAAGAGTTGGTGATATAGTTGCGGTCGGTCACGCCGGGAATGATGCCAAAGCGCTTTTGCAGGCACTTGGCGAACTTGTAGGTGGTGGATTCCAGCGGCGTGCCGTACAGGCTGAAGTCGATGTTGGACTCGGCCTTCCACTGGGCGCACGCATCGTTCATGTGCTGCATGACCTGCAGCGCGAACGGCTTGGCGGCCGGGTCGGTGTGGCTCTTGCCGGTCATATACTTGCAGCATTCGTACAGGCCCGCATAGCCCAGGCTGATGGTGGAATAGCCGCCGTACAGCAGCTTGTCGATGGGTTCGCCCTATTGTAGGCGGGCCAGCGCGCCGTACTGCCACAGGATGGGCGCGGCGTCGGACAAGGTGCCCTTCAGGCGGTTGTGGCGGCACATCAGGGCCGTGTGGCACAAGTCGAGCCGCTCGTCAAAGATCTTCCAGAAGCGGTCAAAGTCGCCGCCGGAGGAAAGCGCCACGTCCACCAGGTTGATGGTGACCACGCCCTGGTTAAAGCGGCCGTAGTACTTGGGCTTGCCGTCGTAGTTCTTGGCGTTGGCCACGTTGTCCCAGCCGTTGCCGGAACGGTCCGGCGTAAGGAAGCTGCGGCAGCCCATGCAGGTGTACACGTCGCCGTGGCCTTCGGTCTCACCCTTGGAGAGCTTATACTCCCGCATTTTCTTTTCGCTGATATAGTCGGGCACCATGCGCTTGGCGGTGCACTTGGCGGCCAGCTTGGTCAGGTAGAAGTAGGGGGGGCCCTCGCGGACGTTGTCCTCCTCCAGCACATAGATCAGCTTGGGGAAGGCCGGGGTGATCCACACGCCGGCTTCATTCTTTACGCCTTCGTACCGCTGGCGGAGCATCTCCTCGATGATAATGGCCAAAGCGGCCTTGAGCCGCGGGTTGTCGCCGGCTTCGCCCAGGTACATGAACACCGTGATGAACGGCGCCTGGCCGTTGGTGGTCATCAGGGTGACGACCTGGTACTGGATGGTCTGCACGCCGCGCTTGATCTCCTCGCGCAGGCGGTCCTCCACGATTTTGGAGACCTTTTCCTCGCCGGGCTGGATGCCCAGCTCCTGCATTTCGGCCTCCACATCGCGGCGGATCTTTTTGCGGCTGATGTCCACGAACGGGGCCAGGTGGGTCAGGCTGATGCTCTGGCCGCCGTACTGGTTGGAGGCCACCTGCGCAATGATCTGGGTGGCGATGTTGCACGCGGTAGAGAAGGAGTGCGGCTTTTCGATCAGGGTGCCCGAAATGACGGTGCCGTTTTGCAGCATATCGTCCAGGTTGACCAGGTCGCAGTTGTGCATATGCTGGGCAAAGTAGTCGGCGTCATGGAAGTGGATAATGCCCTCCTCGTGCGCCTTTACAACTTCGGCCGGCAGCAGCATACGCATGGTCAGGTCCTTGGAGACCTCGCCGGCCATATAGTCGCGCTGCACCGAGTTGACGGTGGGGTTCTTGTTGGAGTTCTCCTGCTTGACCTCCTCGTTGTTGCACTCGATCAAGGTCAGGATGCGGTCGTCGGTCGTGTTGTGGGTGCGCTTCAGGCTCTGCACATAGCGGTAGGTGATATACTTGCGGGCGACCTCGTAGGCGCCGGCCTCCATGATCGCGTCCTCGACCAGGTCCTGGATCTCCTCCACGTTCATGGCGTGGCTGCGCGCTTCGCACACAGCCTGCACCGTATCCGCAATGTGCAGGATCTGCTCTTTGCGCAGGCGCTGGTCTACCGGCACCACATTGTTCGCTTTGGTCACGGCCGCGATGATTTTGGAAATATCAAATATGGCTTCGCTGCCGTTGCGCTTGATGATCTTCATGATGCTCCTCTTTCTCTCGCTTTCTTACAAACCGCAGCCCCGGGGCAGCCCCGGGCGCGCCCGCCCTGGGCGAGCATATCCATCTTAGTGCATCCGGGCGGGAAAGTCAAGTGCTATTGGCACAATATATTGTGGTAGTTAATGGCAGAAAACGCAAAATATTCTGTTTTCATCGTCTCTACGCCGAAAAGCCCAAAACTGCCAAAGTGACGAAAAAACGCCCCGATTTTTGACAAATTCCGTCCCTTTTCGCGCCTGTTCGCTGCAACGTGCTTTTTTTGGCCTGCGCGGCGGGGCGCGCCCCTTGCGCAAACGCGCGCGGGCTGGTATACTAAGGGGGCTGAACAGCCAGATACGGGGCCGGCGCGCGCAGGGCCACACCAGATATTGTGGGGCCGCGCGGCCCGCTGGCAAATTATGAAAGGGGCGTTTTGTGTGAACTACGCCAACATCAAATACTGTGACATCGCCAACGGCGAGGGCGTGCGCACCAGTTTGTTCGTTTCCGGCTGCCGCCGCCGCTGCAAGGACTGCTTTAACGCCGTCGCCTGGGACTTTACCTACGGCCAGCCGTTCGACAAAGCCGCGCGCAACGCCATCCTGGGCAGCCTGGCGCCGGACTACATCGACGGCCTGACGCTTCTGGGCGGCGAGCCGTTCGAGCCGGAAAACCAGCGCGCGCTGGTGCCTTTTTTGCACGACGTGCGGGTGCTGTACCCGCACAAGACCATCTGGTGCTACACCGGCAACAGCTACGAAACCGAGCTTTTGCAGCCCGGCCACGCCCGGTGCGAAGTGACCGACGAGATGCTGGGCCTGATCGACGTGCTGGTGGACGGCGAGTTCCTGTGCGAGGAAAAGGACATCACCCTGCGGTTCCGCGGTTCGGGCAACCAGCGCATCATCGATTTGAACAAGACCCGCGCCGCCGGCCATGTGGTGCTGTGGCAGGACGACCCCCTGTTTGCCGACCACAAGATGTAGGCCGCCCATTGCCTCCCTTGTCAAAGGGAGGGGGCACGGCCTCCGGGATTGTTTTGCCTTGAAATACCGTTGATGAACGGCAGCTTACCCCACGCAATCCCCCAGTCTGCGGCTTACGCCGCATCCAGCCCCCTTTGACAAGGGGGCCTTTTTGTGCCCGTCCCCATTCCGTAGAGCCTTTGCCTTGGTTTGTAGGGCACGGTCTTGACCGTTCCCTACGAATAACCTTTACGCCCGCCGCAAAAACCTCGCCCGCGCCCCGCAAACTATCACCACCTCCCGCTCCCGGTCATAGGCTGGGGCAGGAGGTGGTTTTGTATGCAAAGCGGCAGTTTACTGGTGGCCGCGGCGCTGGCCGGCCAGGCCGCGCCGCTGCCCGGCGTGCGGGTGACCGTGCTGGACGAAAGCGGCGCGCCCGCCGCCGCCCTGGATACCGACAACGAGGGCCTGGCCGAGGTGGACGTCCTGCCCGCGCCCGACCGCGACTTAAGCCTGGACGCCGCCAGCACGCGGCGGCCCTACGCCGTGTACACGGTGGTGGCGGAAAAGGAGGGCTGGCAGCCCCGCCGGCTACAGGGCGTGCAGCTGTTTGCCGGGCAGCAGACGGTGGCGCGGCTGAACTTTTTGCCCGCCGCCGCGGGCGTGCAGACGGCGGCCATAGAGGCCGCGCAGACGGTGACCATCCCGCCGCACGCGCTGTGGGCGGGGGGCGGCGGCAGCGGCCCGGCCCCGGCCGCGCGCTGCGCCGGCGCGCGCGTGCTGGGCCAGGTGGTCATACCGCGGCGCATCACGGTACACCTGGGCCGCCCGGCCGAAAGCGCGCGCAACGTGACGGTGTCCTTCCAGGAATATATCGCCACCGTGGCTTCCGGCGAGGTGTACCCGACCTGGCCGGAGGAGGCGCTCAAGGCGAACATCCTGGCGCAGATCAGCCTGGCGCTGAACCGCATCTGGACCGAATGGTACCCCAGCCGGGGGTATGTGTTCAACATTACCGGCTCGCCGGCGGTGGACCAGGCGTTTACCGAGGGCCGCACCGTCTACGATGTGATGGAGCGGCTGGCGGCCGAGCTGTTCGCCACCTATGTGCGCCGCGCCGGCGACGCCGAGCCGTATTTTACCGAATACTGCGACGGCCGGCTGGTCAGCTGCGCCGGGATGCGCCAGTGGGGCACCGTGGACCGCGCCAACGAGGGCATGAGCGCATTGCAGATCCTGCGCTACTACTACGGCAGCCGCGTGCAGCTGGTGACCAGCGATAACATTGCCTCTATCCCGGAAAGCTACCCCGGCCGGCCGCTGCGCCGCGGGGATTCCGGCACGGCGGTGCGCACCTTGCAGCGCCAGCTGGACCGCATTGCCAAGGACTTCCCCGCGTTTGGCAAGCCGGTGGTGAACGGCAGCTACGACGCCGACACCGAAAGCTGCGTGCGCGCGTTCCAGCGCTATTTTTCGCTGGCGGTGGACGGCGTGACGGGCCGCGCCACCTGGAACAAGGTCAGCCTGATCTATGTCAGCGTAAAAGAACTGGCCCAGCTGACCAGCGAGGGCGAAAGCCTGAGCGGCCAGACCGGCGGCGGGGCGTGGCAGGGCGTGACCCTGCGCGCGGGCAGCAGCGGCGCGGAGGTGGAGATATTGCAGTTCTGGCTGTCCGGCCTGGCGCAGTTCGAACCGGCGCAGCCGGACGTGGCGGTGGACGGCCGCTTTGGCCCGGCCACGCAGCGCGCGGTGACGGCGTTCCAGCAGCGCGCCGGCCTGACGGCGGACGGCGTGGTGGGCAAGGCTACCTGGCAGGCGCTGTACGCCGCGTGGCTCAACGTGCAAAGCGATATGGGCGGCACGGCCTACCCCGGCAGCCCGCTGCGCCCGGGCGCGGCCGGCAATGCGGTGCGGCTGGTGCAGTTCTGGCTGCGGCTGGCGGCCGAAAACTACCCCGCCGTGCCCGCCATCGATGTGGACGGGGCCTTCGGCCCCGGCACCGAGCGCGCGCTGCGGGCGTTCCAGCAGCGGTTCGACCTGGCGGCGGACGGCGTGGCCAGATCGGAAGAGCGGCGTGTAGGGAAAGAGTGTAGATCTCGGTGGTCGCCGTGTCATTAAAAAAAGAACGAAGCGCCGGGGCAGTTCCCCGGCACGCTGCGCCGCGGCGACACCGGCGCCGGCGTGCGGGCGCTGCAATACTACCTGCGGCTGCTGGCGGCCTATTATGCCGACCTGCCCGGCCTGACGGTGGACGGCAGCTTTGGCCCCGATACCGAACAGGCCGTGACGGCCTGGCAGCGGCAGGACGGCCTGGCGGCGGACGGCGTGGCCGGCCCGCTGACCTGGGCCAGTGTGTACGAAAACGCCATGCGCCTGGCGGCCAGCGGCCCGGTGGCGCGGCGCAGCCCGCTGCCCGCCCCGGCCGCCGCGCTGCAGCCGGGGGACACGGGCAGCAATGTGGCCGTGCTGCGGCAGCTGCTGGACTTTCTGGCCCGCTGGCTGCCGGATATCCCCGCGCCGGGGCCGGGCACGGTGCTGGACGCCCCGGCCGTGAACGCCGTGCGCGCCGCCCAGGGCCTGCTGGGCCTGCCGGCCACCGGCACGGTGGACGCCGCCGCCTGGGCCGCGCTGGCCGCGGCGGCCGCGGCGCTGTACGCCGTGACCCCCGCCACCGCCGCGCCGCGGCCGCAGGGCGTGTGGCCCGGCTACACGCTGGCGGCGGGCAGCGCCGGGGCGGCCGTTTTGCAGGTGCAGCGCTGGCTGAACACGCTGGCCGCCAGCCGCTGCGATCTGGACTTTGTGCCGCTGACCGGCGTGCTGGACGCGCCCACCGTGGCGGCGCTGGAGGCTTTCCAGCGCGCCGCCGGGCTGCAGCCGCCCGGCGTGGTGGATAACGCCACCTGGCAGGCGCTGGGGGCCGCCGCCGGCTGCACGGCCTGCCAAGACTGAAAGGAGGGGGCCGCCATGGCAAAACTGTTTGTTTACGACGCCTACACGAACAAATTTATGATCTACCCCGATTTGAAGGAAAGCGACCCCATGCCCTATGCCGCAAACGGCACGCTCAAGCTGCGGGAGTTCCGCGGTTCCAGCAAGGCCAACGTGCTGTGGACCACCACCGCCGCCATGGAGGCGTGGAACCTTACCCGACGGCGGTACGGCGCGGGCATCCCGGTAGGGTATGCGTTCAAGCGCATCTGGGAGGGCGGCCACGGCACCACCAGCCAGCACTATGCGGGCGTTTCGTTCGACGTGGGGCAAAGTTCCGGCGCGGCGGCGCGGCGGCGCATCCACGCGGCGGCCGAAGCCACCGGCGCGTGGGGGTATGTGGAGCCGCTTTCGCTCACACCGACCTGGGTCCACTTTGACCGGCGGTACGGCAAACCGGCCTGCGCGGGCACCACCGCCGGCTACCCCACCTGCCGCAAGGGCAGCCGCAGCACCTATGTGCTGGTTTTGCAGGACGCGCTCAACGCCCTGGGCTACCCGGCCGGCGGGCTGGACGGTATTTTTGGCGCGCGCACCGAAACGGCGCTCAAGGGCGCGCAGCGGGCCTTTGGCCTGACGGCGGACGGCGTGTGCGGCTGCGCCAGCTGGCGCAAAATCGCCGCCGCGGCGCTGGGCATCGGCCGCACGCAGACGGTGGTGGACGCCTAAACGGGTTTCCCGCCGTTCAAGTTTTTGTGCCCGGCGCTTAAACACGGCTCGCTTGCGCCGGGGGGCGGCGCGGGGTACAATAAAGGCATGCCGGCCGGACAATACAAAGAAAGCGAGGAATGTCCTGATGATGCCAACAACTTTGAGGATCGGCGCCAACATCGCCGCCCGCCGCCGCGCCCGCGGCCTGACGCAGGAACAGCTGGCCGCCAGCCTGGGGGTCAGCGCCCCGGCCGTGAGCAAATGGGAGACCGACAACTCCTACCCCGATATCACGCTGCTCTGCCCGCTGGCGCGGGCGCTGCGCTGCCGGGTGGACGAACTGCTGCAATTTACCCCCGCCATGACCGAAGCCGAGGCCGCGGAACACCTGGACGGCATCGTTCACCTGGCGCTTGCCGGCGACTGCGCCGGGGCGGAGCAGGCACTGACCGAACTTGTGCAGGAATACCCCGGCTGCGCAGTGCTGCAATACCATGCGGCGGTCGGCTGGTCGGCGCTGCAGATCTTTTTCCCGCAGGCCGCCGAAGCCGACCGCCAGCGCTGGCAGGCGCGCGCCCTGGCCCTGTGGGAGGAACTGCACAGCGGCAGCGACGCCGCCATGGCCCAGTACGCCGCCAACCAGCTGGCCTCCTATGCGGTGCTGCACGGCGAACTGGACCGCGCCGAGGCGCTGCTGGCCGAACTGCCGCAGCAGGTCGTGGACCCTACCATGACCCGCTACCAGCTGCTGCTCAAACAGGGCGACCCGGACGCCGCCCGCGCCACGCTGCAAAAGCGCCTGTTCGCGCTGGTGCAGCAGGCGGCCGGCGTGCTGGCGGCCCTGCACGCCGTACTGCCGGAACCGCAGCGCCAGCTGGCGGCGGCCGAAGCGTACCACACATTGGCCGCCGCGTTCGGCCTGCTGGATTCAAGCGCGCTGCTGAAAGTGGAATCGCTGCTAAAAGAAGGCTGCGTGCCCCAAGCCGCGGCAGCGCTGGAGGCGTATGTCGATGCTCTGACCGGGCCGGTGCCCACGCCGCCCCCGGCGCTGTTCGCCCCCACGCTGCCCGCCAAAGGCGCGGCGGCGGGCAAGGACCCGGACCTGCGCGCGCTGCGGCAGGTCTTGCAGCGCCAGCTGACGGCTGACCCGGCGTTTGCGCCGCTGCTGGACGAACCCCGCGCCCGCGCCGCGCTGGAAAAGCTGGCGGAATGAGCGCCTGCGCGGTGCGGCGTATAAGCTGACGCAAAAAAGGCAGGCGGCGGCCCCAAAAACGGGCCGCTGCCTGCCTTTTTCGGCTTTTACGGCGTTATTTTTTGACGGCCAGCATCCGCATGGCGTTCAGAACGGCCAGCACCATCACGCCCACGTCCGCGAACACGGCCCACCACATATTGGCGATGCCCGCCGCGCCCAGCAGCAAAAACAGCGCTTTTACGCCCAGCGCGAACACGATGTTCTCGTACACGATGCGCATACATTTGCGGGCGATGCGCATGGCCAGGCTGATCTTGGCCGGGTCGTCGTCCATCAGCACCACGTCGGCGGCTTCTATGGCCGCGTCGGACCCCAGCGCGCCCATGGCGATGCCCACGTCGGCGCGGGTCAGCACCGGCGCGTCGTTGATGCCGTCGCCCACAAAGGCCAGGCTGCCGCCGCTGCGCGCGGCCAGCAGGCTTTCCACCCGCTCGCCCTTATCGGCGGGCAGCAGCTCGGCGTGGACTTCGTCCAGGCCCAGCTGCGCGGCCACGCCCTCGGCCACGGCCCTGCTGTCGCCGGTCAGCATCACGGTGCGCACGCCCTGGCGGCGCAGCGCGGCCACGGCCGCCGGCGCGGTTTCCTTTATTTCGTCCGCGATCAGGATGGAACCCAAAAACGCCCCGTCCCGCGCCACGTACACCACGGTGCCCACGCCTTCGTCCGGCGTATAGGCCACGCCCTGCTCCTGCATCAGCTTGGCGCTGCCGGCCAGCACGCGCCGCCCGTCCACCAGCGCGGCCACGCCGCGCCCGGCGATCTCCTTTACATCGGTCACGCCGGCGGCGTCCGGCGCGGCGGGCAGCGCCTCGCGCAGGCTTTTGCTGATCGGGTGGCTGGAATAACTCTCCGCCCGCGCGGCGGTGCGCAGCAAATCGCCCTCGTCCACGCCGGGGGCCGGGCGCAGCCGGCTCACGCGGAAGGTGCCGCGCGTCAGCGTGCCGGTCTTGTCAAACACCACCGTGCCGGTATGGGCCAGCGTTTCCAGGTAGTTGCCGCCCTTGATCAGGACGCCGCAGCGCGAAGCCCCGCCAATGCCGCCAAAGAACGAAAGCGGGATGCTGATGACCAGCGCGCAGGGGCAGGAAATGACCAAAAAGGTCAGCGCGCGGCGCACCCACACGCCCCAGCCGCCGCCCAGCGCCAGCGGCGGCAGCACGGCCAGCGCCAGCGCCGCCAGGCAGACGGCGGGGGTGTAGTAGCGGGCAAACTTGGTGATAAAGTTTTCCGCCCGGGCCTTTTTCAGGCTGGAATTTTCCACCAGGTCCAAAATGCGCGCCACGGTCGACTGCCCGTAAGCCTTGCTGACCTGTACGCGCAGCAGCCCGTCCCCGTTCACGCTGCCGCTGATGACCGCATCGCCCGCCCGGGCGCTGCGCGGGCGGCTTTCGCCGGTCAGCGCGCTGGTGTTCAGCGTGCTTTCGCCGGAAAGCACCACCCCGTCCAGCGGGATCTTTTCGCCCGGGCGCACCACGATCACCGCCCCCACCGGCACGTCCTCCGGGTCCACGGTCTGCACCGCGCCCGCCGCGTCCTCCAGGTTGGCGCTGTCGGGGCGGATGTCCATCAGCGCGGCGATGCTGCGGCGGCTTTTGCCCACCGCGTAGCTCTGGAACAGTTCGCCCACCTGGTAGAACAGCATCACGGCCACGCCTTCGCCGTATTCGCCCAGCGCCACCGCGCCCACGGTGGCCACCGCCATCAAAAAGTTTTCGTCAAACACTTCGCCGTGTACGACCCCCAGCGCCGCCTTGCGCAGCACATCGTAGCCGATGACCAGGTAGGGGATCAGGTACAGCGCCAGCCACGCATACCACGGCAGGGCGGCCAGCCGGCCGGCCACGCTGAGCGCAGCGAACAAAACCGCGGCGATCACAATGCGCCGCAGCACTTTTTTCTGCTTTTTCGTCATGGAAAGGCACCTCGTTCGCCCCGGCGGGGCGGCGCTTTACAGTTCGATCTCGAAATCCGGTTCGATCTTCTTGGCGGCCTTTACGGCGGCTTTCAGCACGCTGGGGAACTGGGCGTCGTCGGCGTCCAGCAGCAGCTTCTGCGCCATAAAGCTCACGTTGCACTCGTTCACGCCGGGCAGCGCCTTGACGGCGTTTTCGATCTTGGCGGCGCAGTTGGCGCAATCGACCTCGATAGCAAATTTTTTCCTCATAACGATCCGCTCCTTTGCTTATTCTTCTACGTGGTCCATGCCCAGCGCAATGATGCTGCGCACATGGTCGTCGTCCAGGCTGTAGTACACGGTCTTGCCGTCCCGGCGGAACTTGACCAGCTTGCTGGCTTTCAGCACCCGCAGCTGGTGGCTGACCGCGCTCTGCGAAAGCCCCAGCGCCTGCGCAATGTCGCTTACGCACAGCTCGCTTTCAAACAGGGCGTACAGGATCTTGATGCGGGTGGTATCGCCAAACACGCGGAACAGCTCGGCCAGGTCGTACAGCACTTCGTCCGCCGGCAGGCCGGCCTGCACCTTGGCCAGGCAGGCCGGGTCGCCGGGGCAGTCCGGCGCGCAGACCGGCGCTTCGGCCCCCGCGCCGCCGTCCGGCGCGGCAAAGGCCCGCAGGGGGGGATGGAATTGGTTCATAGCGACCTCCTAACACATGAGCAATTGTTCATATGTATGCATTGTACACCCCGCGCCGCCCCTTGTCAAGGGGGCCGCGCGTTTTTTTTGGCGCGTTTTTTCCCGTTTTTTTATGGTTTTTGCCTGGACGCGGCCGCGCGCAGCCTTTACAATAGAAAAAAAGACATCCGCCTGTGAAACGGCGGGGAGGGGGAACTTATGACCTACACATTTTTGCCCGCGGACCCCGAGCCGCTGCTGCGCGGCCACCTGCATCTTGGCGGCGCCGACCCGGCGGGGGAGCGCATCGATGTGACCAGCCGCTACCTGGAGCGCGGCGGACGGCCGGTGCTGCCCGTGATGGGCGAATACCACTTTGCGCGCGACCGGCGGGAAAACTGGTACCGGGAACTGTGCAAGATGAA
>CALWNS010000121.1 GCA_944382805.1 uncultured Gemmiger sp.
CTCCACGCCCTTGGCCGCGCAGGCCGCCGCGATGGCCGCCCGCCGCTTTTGCGAAAGTTCGATCGGGAAGCAGTCGCGGCTGACCGCCACCAGCCCCAGTTTGACTTGCGGGATGTTTTGCAGCATACAGGTTACCTCCGTTTGCAAAAAAATAGAAAAGAAAACCCGCGGGCCGGGGTTTGCGTTTGGCCCGCCGATGGGGTACAATAGAAGTGTATAAGACCGTAAAAAAGGGGGAACTGCCATGCAGGCCGTGTTCGACCGCCAGGAACTGCGCAAACTGCTGCGGGATTTTTACCAGCTTACGGGCATCCGCGCCGCCATGCTGGACGCTTGGGGCATCGATATGCTTTCCTACCCGGACCACCTGCCGGAATTCTGCCGCCTTGTGCGGGAAAAGCCCCAGGGGCGCACCGCCTGCCTGCAATGCGACCAGAACGCCTGCCGCCGCGCGCGCGAGGAGCGCCGCGCCCTGCTGTACCCGTGCCATGCGGGCCTGCTGGAGATCATCACGCCGATCCTGGTGGACGATACCGTGGTGGGGTATTTGCTGCTCAGCCACATTGTGCAGGGGGCCGACCGCGAAGCCGAATGGCGGTTTGCGGCCGAGCGCTGCGCCCGCTACGGCCTGCCGCTGGACAAACAGCGCGCCGCGTTCGACCAGCTGCCCTCTACGCCCTACCCCAAACTGCAGGCGGCCGAGCACCTGCTGGCGCTGGCTGCGCGCACGCTGTACCGCGAACGCCTGGCCGGGCTGGTGCCGGGCAGCCTGCCGCAGCGCATGAACGACTTTTTGGACGAACATTTGGCCGAGGACCTTTCCGGCCCGCGGCTGTGCCGCGAATTTTCCATGAGCCGCACCGCGCTGTACCAGTTTGCGCGCGAACAATACGGCTGCGGCATATCGGAACACATCGCGCGGCTGCGCATCCGCCGGGCGGTCGCGCTGCTCAACACCACCGACCTGACCAACGCGCAGGTGGCCGAAGCGGTGGGCATCCGCGATGTGAACTACTTTTTCCGCGTGTTCCGCAAGCTGACCGGCCTAACGCCCAAAAAATACCGCGAAGCCGCCCGCAGCGGCACGCTGGTCAAACCGCAGGGGTTATAAACCAGTATACCCGCCGGGCCAAAAACGTCTATGGCCGCAGGTTTAACTTACTGGAGAAATGTTCAAAGAGTTTAGTACACAAAGCGCTTTTGCGCCAGATAGTTGACAAAGAACAGCCCGCAGTCCACCGGGATCTTGATGGCCAGCTCCGGCACGGCGGCGGGCAGCACGGCGGCCAGCCCCGCGACCAGCAGGGCGCTGGCCGCCGTTTTCAGCACCGTGACGGCGGCATACAGCGCGGCCGACCGCCCGTGGCGTGTGCGGCTGTGGAACACAAGGAAATAGTTGATCAGGTAGTTGCACAAAGAGGAAAGCGCCCGCGCCGCCGCCGTGGCCGCCAGGATGGCGGCAGTGGAACCGAGCGCAGGTTCCAGCAGCGCGCAGAGCGCGGCAAACGCCGCCAGGTCCACCGCGCTGGACGAAAGCGAGGACGCCAAAAACCGGCCGAACGGCCGGTTTTCGGCCCCGGCGATGCTGTGAGACAAGGCAAACAGCCCCTTTCTTATACAAAAGCGCAGGCAAGCGCCAAAAGCAAACTCCGGCGGGGAAATACGATCCCCCGCCGCCTTTCCCTTATGATACCGCAGCCGGCGCGCCGGCGCAAGGGGGGCGGCGCGGAAAAGACTTGCGCCGCCGCGCGTGGTGTGCTAGAATAGGGACACTGAACACAAGAAGGGAGGCGGAAGGATGCGCAACGTCGCTTGCTGAACCGCATGGTGAACGCGCGCGGGCGCAGGGCGTCCGCGGGGGCCGGCTTTGCCTGTTGGCGGGCCGCCCGGGGTTTGCCGTGCCGTTTTGCAGGGGTGACGCTCCGCATTCGGCCGCCTGTTTGTCGGCCGCCGGGCCGGAAAGCAGCTGCGCTTTCCGCCCGGCGGCTTTCGCGCGGGTGTGCGGGGGCCTCCCCTGCCGCCCGCTTTTTTTCACCACGCAAACAGGAGGCGCCGCCCTATGTCTTTGATCCAAATTTCACAACTGACCTTCCATTACCCCGGCAGCTACGACAATATTTTCGAGCAGGCCGAAGCCCGCTTTGACACCGGCTGGAAGCTGGGCCTGACCGGCCGCAACGGCCGGGGCAAGACCACGCTGCTGCGGCTGCTGCAGGGGCAGCTGCCCTACAGCGGGCAGATCGCCGCGGGCGTGGACTTCCGCCTGTTCCCCGGCCCCGCGCCCGACCCCGACCAACCGCTGGGCGCGGCGGCCGCCGCGCTGTGCGGGGCCGAGGATTGGCGCATCGCCCGCGAGCTGGGCCTGCTGGGCCTTGGCCCCGAAATGCTGGACCGCCGCTTCGGCACGCTTTCGCAGGGGGAACAGACCCGCGCGCTGCTGGCGCTGCTGTTTTTGCAGCCGGGCAGCTACCCGCTGATCGACGAACCGACCAACCACCTGGACGCCGCGGGCCGCGCGCTGCTGGGGCGCTACCTGCGCGGGCAGCGGGGCGGGTTTTTGCTGGTATCGCACGACCGCGCGCTGCTGGACGCCTGCTGCGACCATATGCTGGCCATCGAGCGCAGCGGCCTGCGCGTGCGGCAGGGCAACTTCAGCGCCTGGTGGCGGGAGGTGCAGGCCCGCGATGCGCGCGAAGCCGCCGAAAACGAGCGCCTGGGCCGCGAGATCGGCCGCCTGCAGGCGGCGGCCGGGCGCACGGCGCGCTGGTCCGACCGGGTGGAAAAATCCAAATTCGATACTGCCCGCACCGGCGAAAAGCCGGCCGACCGCGGCTATGTGGGGCACAAAGCGGCCAAGATGATGAAGCGCGCCAAGGTGATCGAAGCGCGGCGGGAACAGGCCGTTGCCGACAAGGCCGCCCTGTTCAAAGACCGCGAAACGGCCGAACCGCTGAAACTGCAGCCGCTGGCCCACCCCAAAGAACAGCTGCTGGCCGCCGCGGACCTGTGCATCCGCTACGGCGCGGCGCCGGTGTGCGGGCCGCTGCGCTTTGTGCTGCGGCGCGGCGACCGGCTGGCGCTGACCGGGGGCAACGGCAGCGGCAAAAGCAGCGTGCTGCGGCTGGCGGCCGGGCTGGAGGTGCCCCATACCGGCGCGCTGGAACGCGCGGGCGGCCTGGCGGTCAGCATGGTGGAGCAGACGACGGCCGGGCTGCGCGGCCGCGTGGCCGATTATGCCGAAGCCTGCGGCGTGGAGCTGACCCGGCTGCTGACCATCCTGCGCAAGTTCGGGCTGGAGCGCGTGCAGTTTGAAAAGCCGGTGGAAAGCTGGAGCGAGGGCCAGCGCAAAAAGCTGGCCCTGGCGCGCAGCCTGTGCCAGCGCGCGCACCTGTATATCTGGGACGAGCCGCTCAACTACATCGACATATACGCGCGTATGCAGGTGGAGGCGCTGGTTTTGCAGTACCGGCCCACCCTGCTGTTTGTAGAGCACGACGCCGCGTTCCGCCGCGCGGTGGCCACCGGCGAAGTCTGCGTAGAAACCCCTTGACAGGCGGCCGCGGGCGTGTATAGTAGTAAATGGAATTTTGGGGGCACCCATAGGCATAAGAGGGGCGGACGATGCAAGTGAGCGCACGGATCATAGCGTTTATCAAAAAGGAGACGGTACTTTCGGCCGCGGCGGCGCTGGCGGCGGTTTCGGCGTTCTTTGTGCCGCCGGACGCCGCATACCTGGGTTACCTGGACCTGCGCACGCTGGCCACGCTGTTTGCGCTGATGACGGTCATGGCCGGGCTGCGCCGCCAGGGCGTGTTCGACCGGCTGGGCCGGGCGCTGCTGGCGCGCACGCGCGGGCAGCTGCCGCTGGTGGCGCTGCTGGTGGGGCTGTGCTTTTTTGGCAGCATGGTCATTACCAACGATGTGGCGCTGCTCACCTTTGTGCCGTTCACCTTTTCGGTGCTGGGCGGGCTGGGGGCGCAGGCGCAGCGCCGGCTGACGCTGCCGGTGGTGTGTATGCAGACGGTGGCCGCCAACCTGGGCAGTATGCTCACGCCGATCGGCAACCCGCAGAACCTGTACCTGTACGGGCTGAGCGGGCTGGGGCCGGCCGGCTTTGCGGCGCTGATGCTGCCCTACACGCTGGCGGCGCTGGCGCTGCTGGCCGTGTGGGCGCTGTGGCTGTGCCGCCGCCCGCTGCAAACGCCGCCCCCGGCCGCCGCCCCGGCCGCCGCGCGCGGCAATGTGCGCATAGAGGCCATGTACGCGGCGCTGTTCTGCGTGTGCCTGCTGGCGGTGGCGCGGGTGCTGCCCTACCCGGCCGCCTTTGCCGCGGTGCTGCTGGCCGCCCTGCTGGCCGACCGCCCGGCGCTGCGGCTGGTGGATTATTCGCTGCTGCTGACCTTTGCCGCGTTCTTTGTGTTTATCGGCAACCTGGGGCGGGTGCCGGCGTTTTCCGCCTGGCTGCAGGCGTTTTTGCACGGGCGCGAAGTACCGGTGGCGGTGCTGGCTTCGCAGGTGTTGAGCAACGTGCCGGCGGCGCTGCTGCTCTCCGGCTTTACGCAAAACGTGCCGGCGCTGATCGTGGGCGTCAACCTGGGCGGGCTGGGCACGCTGATCGCCTCGATGGCCAGCCTGATCTCCTACCGGCAGATCGCACGCGAAGCGCCGCAGCGCAAGGGCGCGTATTTTGGGCTGTTCACGGCGGCCAACGCGGTGTTTTTGGCCCTGATGCTGGCGTTCTGGGCCGTGTGGGCGTAAAAACGCCGCGGCCGGTCGCTGCCGGCGGAGCCTGCGCCTTTGCCCCCGCCATATAAAACAAAACGATCCGCTCCCCTGTTGTCCGTCAGGGGGGCGGATCGCTTTGTATGCGGCCGCGCTTATACGCCGGCGCTGGCCTGCGGCTCCAGGCCAAACCATTCGCAGATATCGTCGTAATACAGCTGGGCCGCGCGCAGGACGCCGTCCTCGTCGGCCAGCAGGTCCACGTCGGCCGCGTTGGTGATAAAGCACTGTTCCGACAAAACGGCCGGGCAGGCGGCGTATTCCAGCACGCCGAAGGTCGGGTCGTCGTACACGGTGGTATCGGTGGATTCCACCACCACCTTGTTGTTGTCGTCGTCGTAATATATGTAGCGCACGCCGTCCGCGCCGCGCAGGCGCTGGCCCAGCTCACTGAAGCTGCCGGCCAGCATCCGGGCGAACCGCAGGCTCTCCTCGTGATGGGGGCGGCCGGTCAGGATGGCGTAACATTCGTAGCCGGAAGCCCCGTACACCGGGTCGGAGTTGCCGTGGATCGAAAGCAGCAGCGCGGCCCCGGCCTCGCCGGCGCGGCGGGCGCGCTCGCTGGGCATCACGCGCTCGCTGTCCGGGTTTTGGCTCTCCTGCTCGCTGATGGTCAAAAACGGGCGCAGGCGGCCGTCCCGCTCCAGCAGGTCGTACAGCGCGTTGGCGGTTTTCCAGGTCATCTCGTATTCGCCCCAGCCGGGGCCTTCGCTGCCGCGGTTCACGCCGCCGTGGCCGGGGTCTATGGCCACCACCGGGCGCGGGTCGGGCGTGGGGGTGGCCGCCGCGGGCAGCGGGGCTTCGCGCACCGGGTCGGCGGGTGCGGGCTGGCGGCCGTACAGCAGCAGCGCCGCCACGGCCAGCGCCACGCCGGCCAGCGCCACCAGCACCCCCGCGTGTGCCCGCCGCTTGCGCCGGC
>CALWNS010000122.1 GCA_944382805.1 uncultured Gemmiger sp.
CTGGCTGGCGCGGGCCTGCTGGCGGAAAGCGGCAGGAAAGTTTTGGTTCATCGGCAGGTATCCCCGTTTTCTGCGCGCCGCGCAAAACCGGCGCGCAAAACTGTACAATAGACCTATTTTATAGGTATCGTCATTTTATCATATTTGCGGGTCGATTTCAAGTTTGCAAAGTTTGGCAGCCGCCCGGCAGCCAAGATTGGCAGCCGCCCTTGCGCCCCGGGGCTTGACACCGCCCGCCGGGGTTGGGTAATATACAATAGAAATATTGTACATGCCGCCCTGTACGGCGGTGCGGCGCACAGATACAGAGGGAAGGCAGCACCATGGCAGAAAACAACGCACCGCTCAAGGACAAGGTGGTGTCCGGGCTGGTTTGGATCTTTGGGGAGCGCATCCTGGCGCAGGGGGTATCGTTTTTGGTCTCCATCATACTGGCGCGCATCCTTATGCCGGAAGAATACGGCATCGTGGCGCTGGTGCTGGTGTTTTTGAACATCGCCGACGTCTTTGTATCCAACGGGTTCGGCGAATCGCTGGTGCAAAAACAGCATGCGACCGAGACGGATTTTTCCACCGTTTTTTACTGCAGCTTTGCGTTTTCCTGGCTGGTGTACGCGGTGCTGTTCGCCTCGGCCGGGTGGGTCGCGGACTATTACGCCAACGAGCTTTTGTGCCCGGTGCTGCGGGTGCTGGCGCTCAAGATCCCGCTGGCCTCCGTCAGCAGCATCCAGCATGCCTATGTGTCCAAACACATGATCTTCAAAAAGTTCTTTTTCTCCTCGCTGGGCGGCACGCTGCTCTCGGGCGGGGTGGGCATCGCCATGGCGCTGGGCGGCTGCGGCGTGTGGGCGCTGGTGGGGCAGTACCTGGTCAACACCATGGTGGATACCGTTGTGCTGTTCCTGACGGTGCCGTGGCGGCCGCGGCGGCTGTTTTCGGCTGCGGCGGCGCGGCAGCTGATCGGCTACGGGTGGAAACTGACCGCCGCCAGTTTGATCAACACCATTTATGGCGAGCTGCGCAGCCTTATTATCGGCAAAAAGTATTCCTCGGCCGATCTGGCGTATTATAACCGCGGCAACCAGTTCCCCAGCCTGGTCATCGCCAACGTGGATACCTCCATCGGGACCGTTGTGTTTCCGGCCATGGCGGCGGTGGGCAACGATGCCGAGCGGCTGCGGGCCGTCGGCCGCCGCGCCATGAAAACGACCTCCTACATCATATTTCCGCTGCTGACGGGGCTGTTCGTCGTGGCGGAGCCGCTGGTCGAGCTGCTGCTGACCGAAAAATGGCTGGTCTGTGTGCCCTACCTGCGGTTTTCCTGCCTGTACTTTTTATGTCAGCCCATCCAGACGATGAACTGGCAGGTCATCAAGACGATGGGGCGCAGCGATTTGTGCCTGAAGCTGGAAGTGCTCAAGAAAGGCATCGGCATTGCGATCATCCTGGTCACGATGAACTACGGCGTGACGGCCATTGCGGCCGGCAACGCCGCGTTTGCCGCTGTATCGATGTTCATCAACATGCTGCCCAACCGCAGGCTGATCGGGTATACCGTCTGCCAGCAGTTTGCCGACCTGCTGCCGGCCACGCTGCTGAGCCTGGCCATGGGCGGCGTGGTGTACGCGCTGGGCGCGCTGCCGTGGCCCCCGCTGGCGCTGCTGCCGCTGCAGATCGCAGCGGGCGGCGCGGTGTATCTGCTGGGGTCGGTGGCGTTCCGGCTGGAAAGCTTTACCTACCTGTTCGACATCCTGAAACGGCGGCTGCCCGCGCGTTGAGCGGCGGGCACCAGAAAGGAGAATGCCTATGGGCCGTGTATTTGTGATCGCCGGGGTGCGGTTCCCCCGGGGCGGGGCGGCGGCCAACTACCTGCAGTATCTGGGGCAGGCGCTGCAATGCGCCGGGTATGAGACGTACCTGCTGTGCGACCTCAACCCGGAGTACCTGCAGCCGGACGCGCCGCTGCTGCAGTGGAACGGCCTGACGGTGTGCCCGGCGCGCCCCGCTGCCAGCCGCCTGGCGCGCTACTGGCAGGCCCGGTCCGGGTTTGCAGGGCAGCGCGCGGCGTCCCTGCGGCAGTTTGGCATCGGCAAGCAGGATACCGTGGTGGTCCTGGGGGAGGAAAAACCCCTGCTGCTGCAGCTGCTGCGGCTGCGCAGGCAGTACGGGTTCAAGATCATCGGAGACCGGCTGGAAATGTTTGCGATGGAGGACTTCCCGCCCAAGCGCCGGCGCTGGCGCTACCTGTGCTACCGTGACGTGCTGGAAAACGTCTACCCGCGCTTTGATGCCATTATGGGCATCAGCACCTTTATTGCCCGCCACTATGCGGCCAAGGGTGCCAAGAGCTACTGCGTGCCCATTTTGGCGGACTGCGCGGCGGTTCCTTTGCCGCACAAGGCGATGGACAAGGCGCGCTTTATCATACCGGCCAACGGCAAGATGAAGGACGACCTGCGCGGTATGGTGCGGGGCTTTTTGGCCCTGCCCGATCCGGTGCTGCAGACCGTGGAGCTGCACCTGTGCGGTGTGACGCAGCAGGACCTGCAGCGCATTTTAAGCCCGGCCGAAGCCGCGCGCCTGCGCGGGATGATGACTGTGCACGATTGGATGGTGTACGACGAGCTGGACGCGTTGTACCGCCGGATGCATTTTTTGCTGCTGAGCCGCGGCGTCTGCCAGATGACGCAGGCCAATTTCCCCAGCAAAGTGCCGGAGACGATGAACTACGGTATCGTGCCCATTGCTTCCGACGTGGGGGACTACACGAAATATTACCTGCGCGACGGCGAGAACAGCCTGTTTATCCCGGGCGATGGCGAGGAAGCCTGCGCCCGGGCGATCCGCCGCGCACTGGCGCTGTTTCCGCAGGGGTTCCCGGAACTGTCGCGCGCAGCGCGGCGCTGCGTGGAACAAAAGTTCGACTACCATGTCTGGGCGCCGACCCTGCGGGCAATGATCGAGCAGACGGCAGGCCGGGGCGCACAGCGCAACGAAGGGGGGAAGGTGCGATGCTGGTAAGCATCATCACGGTCGCGTATAACAGCGAAAAAACCATCGCCCGCACCATAGAGTCG
>CALWNS010000123.1 GCA_944382805.1 uncultured Gemmiger sp.
CAGCAAGGGCATCCTGACGGCGGAGCAGTTCCGCCGCTTTGCCGGGCCGGTGGTGCCGCTGTTCAAGGCCAAACGCATCTTTACCACCGATGAAACGCTGGAGGCCGACCTGGCCCTGTACGACTTTGGCCCCGAGCCTGCTCCCAAACCCGAATACGTGGTGGACATCCGCTGCGGCGGGCAGCCGTTCTACCACACAAAGACGCGGGCTGCGCACATCTCGGCGCCGCTGGGGGGGCTAAAGCGCTCGGCGCAGCTGGAGGTGACCGTCACGGCGGCGGGGCACAGCAACAGCTGGCGGGTGTTCGTATTCGCCCCGGCCGCGGCCCCGCAGGCCCGCGTGGTCACAACGCCGGCAGAACTGGAAGAAGTATGCCGCACCGGCGGCTGCGCGCTGGTGACCCGGACCTGCTTTGAAAAGCAGATCCCCTGCAATTTTGTGCCGGTGTTCTGGTCGCCGGTGTTTTTCCCCAGCAAGGCGGCCTGCGGCGTTATGATCGCAGCCGGCCACCCGGCGCTGCGCGGGTTCCCCACCGGCCCCTTTGCGGACTACCAGTGGAAAGCCCTGCTGGAGGGGGCGGTCAGCTTCCCGCTGCCGGCGGACGGCAGCGCCGAGCCGGTGGTGGAGATGGTGCCCAACTTTTACGATAACACCCGCGCTTCGCCCCTGGCCGTCGTGCGCCGGGGCCGGGCCACGCTGCTGTACTGCGGGTTTGACCTCGAAGCCCCGCACCCCGCCGCCCGCCGGTTAAAAGCCAGCCTGTACGCCTTTGCGGCGGGGCAGGCGGGCCGATAAAACAAAACAGGAAAGGCGCGCTTGCCTGCACGGGCGGCGCGCCTTTCCTGTTTTTTATTCTGTTTTTAACCCGTAGGCAACGGGGCGCTCACCGTACAAATTGGCCCGGCTGCCGGTAACGGTCAGCAGCAGCTCGTTGTTCCCCGGGCGCAGCGTCTCCTCCAGGTAAAACTGCTGGGGCTGCCAGAACTCCGCCCCCGCCGCCGTGCCGTTTACGGTCAGTTCGGCCATCTCCTCGGCGTACACGGTCAGCCGCAGGCGGCCCTGCGCCAGCTGGGCCGGGGTCACGGGCAGCGTGGCGCGGTAGGTTTTCTGCGCGCGGGCCGGGTCGTGCCGCAGCAGGGTGAACGCCGGCGCGGGCAGCTCGCAGGCGGCGTCGGGCACGGGCAGGGCGCGGTACTCCTCCTCCGTACAGGCAAAGTACAGCCGGCTGCCGCGCACGGGCAGTTCCAGCACAAACTGCGCGCCGTCCTCCCCCTGTACGCAGGGCTGCTGCCATGCGGCGTTGTGCCACAAATCGTATTCCCCCACCCGCGCGCGGGTGGGCAGCGTCAGCACGGTGTGCAGCGGTTCGTTCCCCTCGTTGACCAAAAACCAGCATTCGGTCCCGCTGCGCGTAAAGCGGGCGCAGCGCAGCAGCGGCCGGGGCGGGTCGCACCGGCAGTCCGGCGGGCAGGGGGCGGCGCCGGCCAGCTGCGGGAACCGCCCGTAGGGGTCGATGACCCGGCAGTAGGTTTTCCCCCGGCAGACCAGCGCGCCGTTTTGCACCGTGCATTCGGGCCAGACGCTTTCCGGCAGGTACTGGAAGCCGGTCTGCCGCTCAAACAGCGGCCGCACGGCGTCGGGGTGCAGCTCCCCGTCGCGGCAGAGCACGGCCGTCTCGGCGTGCAGGTCAATGTCGGTCATCAGGCAGGACAGCCGCGCCCAGTACCCGCTCCATTGGCGGTAATGGGGCCACCAGATGCTGTGCGGCCCCACGTCGGGCGGGCGTTCGTCCTTGCGCTTGCCCTCGATGCTGTAGTAAAAAGCGTGCGGGATAAACAGGTTCACGCCCCGCACCGCCAGCCAGTCGGTGTACCATTTCAGGTCCCCGCCGGAAAGCTGCCACGGGTTGCCGTCTTTGTTGCACGCGCCAAAGCATTCGTTGGAATTGCGCCGCCGCCCCATCAGCCGGGCCGCGTCGGCGCTGCACTTGCCCATGGTGGAATCGGGGCCGGCCAGGCCGTCCTTTTCGGGGGCCAGCCAGCGCAGCACCAGGTCCTGCCCGGGCACGGCGAAATACTTTTCCGCTTCGATGTCGTCGCTTTTGTGCGGGTGGCCCATCAGCCCGATGCCGTGCGCTTGGCACCAGCGGGACAGGCGGCCGTAATAGACCTCCCCCTCGCGTTGGCGCAGCAGCGCGCGGTACAGGCGGGTGTCGGCGTTTTCTTCGCCCGCAAACAGCGCCGCCAGGTTTTCAAGGTTGCCGCCCGCCTGGCGGAAAACCTCCGCAAACCCGTGGGTCCAGGGGAACAGCCCTGCCGTGTTGCGGCCCAAAACGCTCGGCTCATCGGTGAAAAAGCCGATGATCGTGCGGCCGAAATACGGCTTCAGCTCCCGGTAATACGCCTCGTGCGTCAGCCGGATAAAGCGCTCCACCGCCGCGGGGTTCAAAATGTCGGCGGTCAAAGGGGCGTTCGGCTCGCCGTCGTCCTCGCCCCAGTGCAGCCCGCGCATGGTGCCGCCGCTCTTGCGCGCTGCCAGCACCCCGCCGGGCACGCGGGCCAGCACCTCGTCGCCGGGCTGCGGCTGCGCCGCCAGCGCCAGGCCCTCGCTGGCCAGCTCCGGGTGGTCTTTTACCACCAGCCCGCAGGACGAGCCGGAGGGGTACATTCCCTCGTCATACAGCACCACCGTCATGCCCAGCTTGGCCGCGGCGGCCACCGCCGTGCGGATGTAGTGGAAATACGCCTTGCCCAGGTAGCCGATGCGCTCCGCCAGGCCCATGCGCGGGTGCAGCACAACGCCGTGGACCCCGTGGGCGTTAAAATCCTTCAGCTGGCGGCGCAGCTGCACATCGGTCAAATCGCCGTTCAAAAACCAGAAGGGGATGGGGGTGAACTCCCTGGCCGGGGCGGCCAGTTCCTGCAGCAGTTTCATGGTCTATGCGCTCCTTTCCGGCGCGTGCGGCGCGCAGATTTCCCGCCAGCGCTTTGTGCGGAAGAAAAAGAGCATGGCGGCCATGCCGGCCACAAAGCTCAGGGGCACGCCCGCCATGGCCCAGCCGCCGTACCCCAGCCAGGCCAGCAGGTAGGCGGCGGGGATGCGCACGCCCCAAAGCATCAGGATGTTTACGATGGTGGGGTAGCGGATCTCCCCCATGCCGTTGGCAAAGCTCATAATGCCGTTCAGCACGGCATACGCCCAGGTGAACGGCAGCACCACATAGATGTAGCGCTGCGCAAAGTCCAGCACGGCGCTGTCCCGGGTGAACAGGGCCAGCAGCGGGCGGCTGAAACAGGTGGCCGTCAGCCCCGCCGCCAGCGTGATCGCGCCGGAACACAGGGGGATCTGCCAGGCGCCGCGGCGCAGGCGGTCGTAGCGGCCCGCGCCCATGTTCTGCCCGGCGAACACCGTCGCCGCCGAGGAAAACGAGGTGATGGCAATGTTGGCGATGCCGTTGACCTTGCCCGCCACCGAGCAGCCGGCCACAAAAACCGAACCCTGCACGTTAAAAATGACCTGCAGCATCACATGGCCCACGGAATACAGCGCCGAGTTCAGCCCCAGCGGCAGCCCGATGCGCAGCATATCGCCCAGCACCCGGGGCGAAAACCGCAGCGTAAACAGCGGGAAGTCCAGCCCCGGGTAGTGCCGGCGGATGTACGCCACGCTGCAAACCCAAGAAAGGAACAGCGCCGCCGCCGTGGCCCAGGCGGCCCCGCCGACCCCCATGCCCAGGCCGCCCACCAGCGCAAAGTCCAGCACGACGTTGACGGCGCAGGCCACGCCCAGCAGCAAAAGCGAGGACTTGCTGTTGCCCAGCCCGCGCAGGATGCCGGCGTTAAAGTTGTAGCCCATATTGCCCAATATGCCGATGGTGGTGATGCGCAGGTACTGCAGGGCGTAGGGCATGGCGTCCGCCGGCACCTGCATCAGGCGCAGCAGCCACGGCCCCAAAAGCAGCCCCAGGGCCGTCAGCGGGACCGCGGCCGCAAACAGGAACGCCACCGCCGTGTTCACAATGCGCCGCAGCCTTTCCGCGTCCTGCGCCCCGGCCGCCTGGGATACCAAAATCGAAATGCCGGACCCGATCCCCAAAAAAATGCAGAGCATGATCTCCAGCGGCTGGGAACTGGTGGCCACCGCCGCCAGGGCGGCGGCGTCGCAGTAGTTGCCGATGACAAGGGTATCCACCGTGCTGTACATCTGTTGCAGGATGTTCCCCGCGCAGATAGGCAGCGCAAACCAAACCACCTGCCGCACGATCGGCCCCGCGGTAAACCCGGTGCGGTCCGGCGCTTCGCTTGCAGACATCAGATAAAGCCCCCCTGTTTTGTCTTTATTCCCCGGCGCACAGGTTTTCCAGCATCAGGCCGCGGCAGCGGTCCAGGCACACGGCGGCGTCCGCCGGCAGCGCCAGGTCCCGGCAAACAACGTCCCGCACCTCGTGCCCGGCGGCGGCAAAGCCGCGGAATTCCAGCACCGGCACCCGGCTGTCGCCGTCGTGGTCCACGCACAGGCCGGTCAGCCGCAGACGCTCAAAGCGGAAGTTTTCAAACACCGGCGGCTGCGGGGCAGGCACGCCGTCGTCATTATAGGGCACGGCGTGGATCATTACCCGGGGAAAGCTGCAATCCCGCACCGTCACCCCGCGCACATAGCCGCCGCGCTTGGGCGTGCCCTTGATCTCCATCCCGCTGGAACAGGCCGCCATATCGCAGTCCCAGATGTTTACGTCCTCCACGCCGCCG
>CALWNS010000124.1 GCA_944382805.1 uncultured Gemmiger sp.
GCTATATGAACACCGCGTTCCTGACCCTGGCCATGCAGGCGGGGTTGGATCTGGCCATCATGAACCCCAACACGCCGGAAATGATGGCGGCCGTGCGCGCTTTCCGCGTGCTGACGGGCCGGGACGAACAGTGCGCCGCCTATGTCGAAGCCTATGCCGGCCAGCAGATGCAGACCGTGCAGACCACCGCGCAAAGCGCTGCTGTGCCGGCGGCGCTGTGCGGCGACGCCCTGGCCGAAGCGGTGCGCCGCGGGCTGAAGGCGGAAGCCGCCGCCGCGGCGGCCGAAGCCCTCAAGACCCGCGCGCCGCTCGAGGTGGTCAACGCTTCGCTGATCCCCGCGCTGGACGCGGTGGGCGACGGCTTCGAAAAGGGCACGCTGTTTTTGCCCCAGCTGCTGCAGGCGGCCACCGCCGCCCAGGCGGCGTTCGAAGCCGTCCGGAACGCATTGGCCGCCCAGGCTGCGCCGGCCGAAAGCCGCGGGCGCATCGTGCTGGCCACCGTACAGGGGGACATCCACGACATCGGCAAAAACATTGTGCGCGTCATCCTGGAAAACTACGGCTACGAAGTCACCGACCTGGGCCGCGATGTTGCGCCCGAAGCGGTGGTCGAAGCGGTGCGCCGCACAGGCGCGCCGCTCGTCGGCCTTTCGGCGCTGATGACGACCACCGTGCCCAGTATGGAGGCGACCATCCGGGCGCTGCGCGCAGCCGGCCTGCCCTGCAAGGTCATGGTGGGCGGCGCGGTGCTCACGCCGGGGTATGCGGCGCAGATCGGCGCCGATTTCTACGCCAAGGACGCCAAAGCCGGCGCCGATATCGCCAAGCGGGTGTTCGCGGGGGCGGAACCTGCGTAAAACGGCCCTTTTTGGGCCTTGCATTTGGCGGCCGGGTATTGTATAATACATCATGCGGACAGGGTACTTTGCGCTGTTCTGCATACGGATGTGGGCCCCGTGCGCGGGGCCCGCGTGAACCATGTCAGGCGGGGAACCGAGCAGCATTAAGCGCCGGCGCCCCGGCGCCGCGGCAAGCCTGCATCCGTATGCAGAACAGCACAACCGCGGGGCACACCCGCGCGGCCCTGTCCCGTTTTATTATCGTTTGACTTTTTGCAAAAGGCAGGTGTTGGCGAATGTATCGCGCGCTGTACCGCAAATGGCGGCCCCGCCGCTTTGCCGACGTAGTGGGCCAGCAGCCCATCGTCACGGCGCTGCAGAATCAGATCGCGGCCGGGCGCATCGGCCATGCGTATCTTTTTACCGGCACGCGCGGCACCGGCAAGACCTCCTGCGCCAAGATCTTTGCCAAGGCGGTCAACTGCCTGGACACCGCAAGCCCCGACCCCTGCGGCGAATGCGCCGTGTGCAAAGGCATCGACGAGGGCACCGTGCTGGATGTTTCGGAGATCGACGCCGCCTCCAACAACAGCGTGGACGATATCCGCGACCTGCGCGAGGAGACCGCCTACCTGCCCGCCATGTGCCGGTACAAGGTCTATATCATCGACGAGGTGCATATGCTGTCCACCTCGGCGTTCAACGCGCTGCTCAAAACGATGGAGGAACCGCCGGAGCACGTCATTTTTATCCTGGCCACGACCGAGGTGCAAAAGGTCCCGGCCACCATCCTTTCCCGCTGCCAGCGCTATGATTTTGCGCGCATCACGGCCCGGGACATCGCCGGCCGGCTGACCTACGTGGCGGGGGAGGAAAACATCGATCTTTCGCCCGAAGCCGCCGAACTGATCGGCCGCCTGGCCGACGGCGCCATGCGCGATGCGCTTTCGATCCTGGATACCTGCGCGGGCGTTTCCAACACGGTGGACGAAGCGCTCGTGCGCCGCATGGCCGGCGTGACCGACCGCCGCTACCTGTTCGAGATCAGCGACGCCATCGCCGCCGGCGAACCGGTCCGGGCGCTGGAGGAGATCGCCCGCCTGCGTCAGCAGTCGGTGGATATGCGCCGGCTGTGCATGGAGCTGGCCGGACATTACCGTAACCTGATGCTCTGCGCGCTGCCGGGCGGCGGCGAACTGCTGACCGGCACTTCGCCGGAGGAGGAAGCCGCCTACCGTCAGCGCAGGGACTTCCCCCAGCGGCAGGCCGTGCGCGCCATCAACGCCTTTGGCGCGGCGCTGGAAAAAATGGCCCGCGGCACCGACCAGCGCATCGAACTGGAACTGGCCGTTTTTTCGCTCACCCAGCCGGAGGCCGTCCCGCAGCCGGCCCCCGCCGCGGCGCCGGCCGCTCCCGCCGCGCAGCCGTTTGCCGCCGCAACGCAAACGGCCGCCCCGCCGCCGGTGCAGGCGCCGCCCGCCGCCCCGCCGCCCATCGCGGGCGAAGCCCCGGACTTCCAGCCGGAACTGCCGCCCGCCGCCCCGGCGCAGGCGCCCCCCGCGCCGGAAAGGGCGCCGCAGCCCGCCCCGGCCAAGCCAAAAGAGCCGGCGCCCCCCGCCGGCGATCCGCAGCCGTTCCCGCAATGGTCGGCGGTGCTGGAGCTCATCAGCGAAAGCGACGCCATGCTCTATTCGTTTTTACAGGGCACCCGTGCCTGGTACGACGGCCGCCGCGTATTGTTTGAGTGCAGCGATGCGTTCCGCGATTATATCAAAAAGAACAAGGACGTATCCAAGCAGATCAAAGAATATATCTACAGCGTCACCCGCCTGAACTGCTTTATCGGCCCCTACCAGCCGCCCCGGCAGACCCGGGAGGAACAGCCGGCTGTCTCGGTGGACGATACGCTCAAGCAGATGCAGGAACTGGGCGTAGAGGTACAGATCGAAGAAAAATAACACCGCAACAACAAAGGAGAAACCTATGAAAGCAAGACTTCCCAAAGGCTACGGCCGCCCCGACCCCCAGGCCATGATGCGCCAGGTGCAGAAGATGCAGGACGATATCCGCGCCAAGCAGGCGGAGCTGGAAGCCCGCGAGTACACCGGCACCGCCAGCGGCGAGCTGGTCAGCGTGACCATGACCGGCAAACACGAGGTGACCGCCGTCAAGATCAAGCCGGAGGCCGTGGACCCCGACGACATCGAAATGCTGGAGGACCTGATCGCCGCCGCCGTCAACAGCGCGTGCGCCGCGGTGGACAAGGACTCCGAGGAAGAAATGTCCAAAATGACCGGCGGCATGAACATCCCCGGCCTGGGCTAAGGGGGAAGCGCTATGCAGCCTACCCCGGAACCGCTGGAAAATCTGATCGACCAGTTTGCGCGTTTCCCCGGCGTGGGGCGCAAAGGCGCCACCCGCATGGCCTACGAGGTCATGTCCATGCCGAACGAGCAGGCCATGCAGCTGGCCAAGGCCATTGAATCGGCCAAGACCGGCCTGCACCGCTGCCGCCTGTGCCAGGACTATACCGCCGCCGAAGTGTGCCCGATCTGCGCTTCCGCCAAACGGGACCGCTCCACCATCTGCGTGGTCGAATCCCCGCGCGACATCAAGGCCATCGAGCGCACGCACGAATATAAGGGGCTGTAGCATGTGCTGCACGGCCTGATCTCACCGATGGACGGCATCGGCGCCGACCAGCTCTGCGTCAAGGAGCTGCTGGCCCGGCTGGGCGACCCCGTAAAGGAAGTCATCATGGCCACCAGCCCCACGGTGGAGGGCGAGGCCACGGCCATGTACCTGGCCAAGCTCATCAAGCCCCTGGGCGTGCGCGTCACCCGCCTGGCCTACGGCCTGCCGGTGGGCAGCAGCCTGGAATATGCCGACGAAACGACCCTTTACCGCGCCATGGAAGGCCGCGGGGAACTGTGACAGGATAGGGGAGAAGCTTATGGTTTTGAGCATGACGGGCTATGGCCGCGCCCAGCAGGTGCGCAGCGGCCGCGAGATCACGGTCGAGCTGCGCAGCGTCAACGCCCGCTACTTCGAATACGCCGCGCGCCTGCCGCGCACCTGCGCTTTTTTGGACGACCCGCTCAAACGCCTGGCGGCGGAAAAGATCCGCCGCGGCAAGGTGGAGCTGGGCCTGACCATCCAGAACGTCGAAGCGCCCGACACCGTGGTCCAGGTCAACTGGCCCCTGGCGGAAAGCTACCGCCGCGCCTTTGCGGAGCTGTCCGTGCGCCTGGGCGTGCCCGATGACGCCACGGCCACGGCGCTGGCCCGCCTGCCGGATGTCATTACCCAGCAGGCCGCCCCCGCCGACCCGGACGCCTTGTGGGCCGATGTGGCCGCCGTGGCGCGGCAGGCGCTGGACGCCTTTTTGCAGATGCGCGCCGCCGAGGGCGCCAAGCTGCAGGCGGACGTGGAAGCCCGGCTGGCGGCCGTCGAGGCGCTCGTCGGCCAGATCGAGCAGGGCAGCGCCGGCCGCGTGCAGGCTTATACCGAACGGCTGTACGCCCGCCTGCAGGAACTGCTGGCCGACCGCAGCATCGACGAGAGCCGCCTTTTGACCGAAGCCGCCCTGTTTGCCGACAAGACGGCCATCGACGAGGAGACCGTGCGCCTGCGCAGCCATGTGGCCCAGTTCCGCGAGATCCTGCAGCTGGCGGAGCCGATCGGCCGCAAGCTCGATTTCCTGACGCAGGAACTCAACCGCGAAGCCAACACCATCGGCTCTAAATGCCAAGACGCCGCGCTGACCCGCCTGGTGGTCACGCTCAAGTCCGAGATCGAAAAGATCCGCGAACAGATCCAGAATATCGAGTGAGGCGCGCCATGAAATTGATCAATATCGGTTTTGGCAACCTTGTCAACGCAGACCGCCTGGTGGCGGCCGTCAGCCCGGAATCGGCGCCCATCAAGCGCATCGTCCAGGAAGCCAGGGACCGCGGCGCCGTGATCGACGCCACCTACGGCCGCCGCACCCAGGCGGTGCTGGTCATGGATTCCGACCATGTGGTGCTTTCGGCCTTCCCGCCGGAAAAGCTGCTGGGCCGCGCCGGCGAAGAATCAGTCATTAGTAAAACATAACTGGGGGATCGTAAATACCGTATGAAAGGCGAAAAATACCTGTTTGTCGTTTCCGGCCCTTCGGGCACCGGCAAAGATACCGTGGTGGGCAAGCTGCTCGGCGACCACAAGGAGATCAAAAAGACCGTGTCGGCCACCACCCGCGCCATGCGCGAAGGCGAAGTGGACGGCGTCAGCTACCATTTTCTGACCAAAGAGCAGTTCAAACAGTCGCTGGAGGCCGGCGGCATCGTGGAGCATACCTGCTACTGCGATAACTACTACGGCACGCTGCGCTCCGAGATCGAGCGCCGGATGCAGGCCAAGCAGCCGGTCATCCTGGTCATCGAGGTCGAAGGCGCGACCAACATCAAAAAGCTGTACCCCGGTTCCACCACCATCTTTGTACTGCCGCCCAACATGGAGGAACTGGAGCGCCGCCTGCGCCTGCGCGGCAGCGAGGACGAACAGACCATCCAAAAGCGCCTGCGCCGCGCCGAGACCGAGATCGCCCGCTCGGCCGATTATGACGAGCACGTGGTCAACGATGTGGTCGAGGACTGCGCCGGCGCCATCTATTCCATCATGCAGGACCGCCTGGCCCGGCCGGAATAACGGGGCCGGCCGCAGGCCAAAAAGAGGGGAGGGCGGCGCTTTTTGCCCAACATCGCAAAGGTGGCGGTGAGCGACGCCACCATCCACTTTGACAAGCTGTACTCCTACCGTGTGCCGCCGGAACTGGAGGGGAAGCTCTGGCCGGGCGGGATCGTGCTGGTACCGTTCGGCCGCGGGGACGCCCCGCGCATGGCCGTTGTGCTGGACTGCGAACGGCAGGAGGCGGAGCCGCCGCGGCTCAAGAGCGTGCTGGCCGCCGCGCCGGAGGAAGCCCGCCTTACGCCCGATTTGCTGGAACTTGTGCGTTTTTTGCGCGACCGGTATTTTTGCACCTGGTACGAGGCGGTCAAGGCGGTCATCCCGTACGGCGCGCAGTACCGCCCCGGCACCCAAAACGGCAAACCGGCGGTGCAAAGCCGCTTGAGCCGCACCGAGGAACCGGTATACGAGCTGGCCGCCCCGCTGCCGGAAAAGCCCAAGCCCGGCCCTCGGCAGAAAGCCGCCGCCGAACTGCTGCAGGCCGGCCCGCTCACCGGGCGCGAGCTGCAAGCCAACGGGGTGGGCAAAACCACGCTGGACGCGCTGTGCAAAAAAGGCGTTTTGCGCTGCACCGAGCGCAGCCGCTCCATCGACCTGTTTGCCGATATCCCGTTTGACCCGCAGCCGGTGGCGCTTTCGGCCGAGCAGCAGGCCGCGTATGATACGCTGGCGGCGGGGCTTTCGGCCGGCGCGCCGCGCGCCGCGCTGCTGTACGGCGTGACCGGCAGCGGCAAAACGGCGGTGTTCGTCAAGCTGATTGAAAAAACGCTGGAACAGGGCCGGCGCGCGCTGGTCCTGGTGCCGGAGATCGGCCTGACCCCGCAGATGCTCCGCCGGCTCAAAATGAATTTTGGCAGCCGCCTGGCCGTGCAGCATTCGGCGCTCAACAACACCGAGCGCCTTTTGCAGTGGCGCATGATCCAGCGCGGGGACGCCGACATCGTGGTGGGCACGCGCAGCGCGGTGTTTGCGCCGCTGCAAAACATCGGCCTGATCCTGATCGACGAGGAGCAGGAGCACACCTATCAGAGCGAATCCGCGCCGCGCTACT
>CALWNS010000125.1 GCA_944382805.1 uncultured Gemmiger sp.
GCTCGGGTACTACTGTGCGCACGCTCGTGAAGTGGCGCTAACTGAGCAGCACGGTGACGCAGCCTGTCATCGAAGCGCCGCTCATTGCCAAAAAGGCCAAGGCGGGTCAGTTCATCATCATCCGTGCCAAGGCGGACAGCGAGCGCATCCCGCTGACCATCGCCGGTTACGACCGCGCGGGCGGCACGGTGGCCATCATCTTCCAGGTCGTGGGCGCCGGCACCATGGAATTGAACTCTCTGCGCGAGGGCGAATGCGTCCATGACTTTGTTGGCCCCATGGGCAAAGCCACCGAGATCGAAGGGCTCAAGAACGTCTGCGTGGTCGGCGGCGGCGTCGGCTGCGCCATCGCGCTGCCCGTGGCCCAGGCGCTGCACGCGCAGGGCACCAGGGTCACCGGCATCGTCGGCTTCCGCGATAAAGACCTTGTGATCCTGGAGGACGAGTTCCGCGCCTGCTGCGACGAGCTGATCGTTATGACCGACGACGGCTCCTACGGCCGCAAGGGCGTGGTCACCCTCCCGCTGGAGGAAAAGCTTGCCGCCGGCGAGAACTTTGACGAAGTCATTACCATCGGCCCGCTGATCATGATGAAGTTCGTGGTCAAGACCACCAAACCCCACAACGTCAAGACCGTCGTTTCCATGAACCCCATCATGGTGGACGGCACCGGTATGTGCGGCGGCTGCCGCCTGACCGTGGGCGGCCAGACCAAGTTCGCCTGCGTGGACGGGCCGGATTTTGACGGCTTTGAGGTCGATTTTGACGAGGCGATGCACCGCGGCACCATGTACAAGACCTTTGAGGCCCATGCCCGGGAAGAAGCCTGCAACCTGTTTAAGAAGGAGGTCGAATAAAATGCCCAACATGGACCCGAAAAAGTGCCCCATGCCCAGCCAGGACCCCAATGTGCGCAACAAGAATTTTAAGGAGGTCGCCCTGGGCTACACCGCCGAAATGGCCGTGAACGAGGCGCAGCGCTGCCTGCAGTGCAAGAACCACCCCTGCCGCTCCGGCTGCCCGGTGGACATCGACATCCCCGGCTTTATTGCCCAGGTGGCCAAGGGCGACTTCGAGGCCGCCTACCAGGTCATCGCCGCCTCCAGCGCGCTGCCGGCCGTGTGCGGCCGCGTCTGCCCGCAGGAGAACCAGTGCGAGGGCAAGTGCATCCGCGGCATCAAGAACGAACCTGTCGGCATCGGCCGCCTGGAACGCTTTGTGGCCGACTGGCACCGCGAACATACCGACGCCCCGCCCGCCAAGCCGGCCCCCAACGGCCATAAGGTGGCGGTCATCGGCGCCGGCCCCTCCGGCCTGACCGCGGCCGGCGACCTGGCCAAGATGGGCTACCAGGTCACCATCTACGAAGCGCTGCACGTGGCCGGCGGCGTGCTGATGTACGGCATCCCGGAATTCCGCCTGCCCAAGGACATTGTGCAGAAGGAAGTGGACGGCCTGAAAGAGCTGGGCGTGGACATCGAGTGCAACATGGTCATCGGCAAGGTGCTGACCATTGACGAACTGCTGGGCGAATACGGCTTCGAGGCCGTGTACATCGCCTCCGGCGCCGGCCTGCCGCGCTTTATGGGCATCCCGGGCGAAAGCCTGAAGGGCGTGTACTCCGCCAACGAATACCTGACCCGCGTCAACCTGATGAAAGCCTACCAGGAGGGCAGCCATACCCCGATCATGAAGTCCCGCGCCGTGGCCGTCGTGGGCGGCGGCAACGTGGCCATGGACGCCGCGCGCTGCGCCAAGCGCCTGGGCGCCGAGAACGTGTACATCGTCTACCGCCGCGGCATGGCCGAACTGCCCGCCCGCAAAGAGGAGGTCGAGCACGCCGAGGAGGAGGGCATCATCTTTAAGACCCTGACCAACCCGGTCGAGGTGCTGGGCGACGCCGACGGCTGGGTGCGCGGCATGACCTGCGTGGAAATGGAACTGGGCGAACCGGACGCCTCCGGCCGCCGCCGCCCCATCGTAAAGCAGGGCAGCGAGTTCGAGCTGGAAGTGGACACCATGATCATGGCGCTGGGCACCAGCCCCAACCCGCTTATCCGCTCCACCACCCCCGGCCTGGACGCCGACAAGCACGGCTGCATCATCACCAACGGCCCCGACGGCCTGACCAGCCGCCCGTTCGTCTATGCCGGCGGCGATGCCGTGACCGGCGCGGCCACCGTCATCCTGGCCATGGGCGCCGGCAAAGAGGCCGCCAAGGCCATCGACAAGGCCATCCGCGAAAAGAACGCGCAGTAACGCGCGGCCATAACGCAATACAACCAATACAACAGGCCCCGGCCGGACGCAGTCCGGCCGGGGCCTTGGCTATGTGGCTATGGTATATGTGCAGATCGGCGCGCCCGCGCTTACGGCAGCGTGCAATGGCTCAGCAGCAGCTCCAGCAGCTGCGTATACGAAGCCGCCACGTCCTCCGGCTTCGGCTGCGCTGTCCGGCCCATAAACGGAAATATCAGCCCCGTAGGAAAAATCCAGCTCCAGCGTAAACTCGCTGCAATCCGCCCCGCCGCAGCCGGCCAGCAGGGAGCCGCACAGCGCCAGGGCCAACACCAGGGCAAGCCCCTTTTGTACTCGTTTCATGGTACAACACTTCCTTTACAAAATTGCCGATTTCTCTCAATCGGATTTAGTAAAGTATATCAGAAAGCGGGGGGGTCAAGTGCTATCGGGCAATAAAATCAAAAAATACGCCGCCTGCCCCTGCCGGGTGCCCGGCAAGTTGCCGCGGCAACACAAATTCCCCGCCCGGCGGGGTATACTGCCTGTGCAGAAAGGAGGGGCTGCCCCCGTGAAGATCATCTTTTACGGTACCCGCGAATACGACCACCTCTACTTTGACCCGCTGGCCGCCGACCCGGACTACGGCTGCACCATCCGCTTCCTGGCCGCCAACCTGGACGCCGACACCGCCCCGCTGGCCAGGGGCGGGGACGCCGTCTGTGCCTTTGTCAACAGCGATTGCTCCGCCCCGGTGCTGGAAGCGCTGGCCCGGGCCGGCATCCGCCTGCTGCTTTTGCGCTGCGCCGGGTATAACAATGTGGACCTGGCCGCCGCCGCGCGCCTGGGCCTGACCGTGCTGCGCGTGCCCGGCTACAGCCCGCAGGCCGTGGCCGAACACGCCATGGCGCTGGCCCAGGCGGCCAACCGCCG
>CALWNS010000126.1 GCA_944382805.1 uncultured Gemmiger sp.
CCTATAAGTGCGCCCCCGGCGGCGACAAAGCCGCCGATGCCATCAACGCCATCATGGGCGCCGAAGCCACCGACCGCCCCAGCCTGCGCGCCGTGGTGCTGTGCAACGGCGGCGAAAACTGCGGCAAGCGCTTTACCTACCAGGGCGTGCAGACCTGCGCCGCCGCGGCCGCCGTGGCCGGCGGCCCCAGCGCCTGCGCCTACGGCTGCCTGGGCCTGGGCGACTGCACCCGCGCGTGTATGTTCGACGCCATCCACGTCGTGAACGGCGTCGCGCTGGTGGACCGCGCCAAGTGTACCGGCTGCACGGCCTGCGTTACGGCCTGCCCGCGCCATGTCATCGATATGAAGCCCATCGCCCCGCAGCCGGTGGTCAAGTGCATGAACACCGAGCGCGGCGCGGCGGTGAACCAGGCCTGCAAGGTGGGCTGCATCGCCTGCGGCCTGTGCGTCAAGAACTGCCCGCAGCAGGCCATCTTCCTCAAAAACAATGTGGCTGTCATCGACTACACCAAGTGCAACGGCTGCGGCACCTGCGTGACCAAGTGCCCCAAAAAGGCCATCCACTGGGTCGAGGGCAAGCCCGCCGCCATCGACGCCCCGGTCCCCGCGCCGGAAGTGCGCTGAACAAGGCCAAAAGGCGCAGACCCGGCCGGGCCTGCGCCTTTTTTGCACCCTGTACGCCCAAAGGAAGGAGCATTCCCATGGTCAAGACCGTCGAGATCGTCAGTTTATCCGCCGGCACGCTGGGCGAGGAGTTTGTCAAACATGAACTGGACATCGGCCTCGAACGCCTGCGCGCGTATGGCCTTAACGTCAAGTTCGCCCCGCACGCGCTGGCCGGGCGGGCGTATATCGCCGCCCACCCGGAGGCCCGCGCCGCCGACCTGCTGGCCGCTTTCCGCGACCCGGCGGTCGATATGATCCTGTGCGCCATCGGCGGGGACGATACCTACCGCCTGCTGCCGTACCTGTTCGGGCACGACGAGCTGAAAAACGCCGTCAGCCGCAAAATTTTCCTTGGCTTTTCGGATACGACCGCCAACCACCTGATGCTGCACAAAGTCGGCCTGCCCACCTTCTACGGCCAGTCCTTCTTGGCCGATGTCTGCGAACTCGGCCGCGAGATGCTGCCTTATACCCGCCAATATTTCGAGGAGCTGCTGCGCACCGGCACGATCCGCCGGGTGACGCCCAGCGCCGTCTGGTACGACGGCCGCAGCGATTTTTCACCCGCCGCCGTCGGCACCGATATGCCCGCCCACAAAAACGGGGGCTTCCGCCTTTTGCAGGGCGCGCCGCGCTTTGCGGGGCCGATCCTGGGCGGCTGCATCGACACGCTGTTCGATTTGTTCGACAACACCCGCTACGCCGATTCGGTAAAGACCTGCCGCCGCTACGGCCTGTTCCCGCCGGCCGCGGACTGGCGCGGGCGCATCCTGCTGCTGGAGACCAGCGAGGAACAGCCCGCACCGGAAAAGTTCCGCCGCATGGTCGCGGCGCTCAAGGCGGCCGGCGTGTTCGCCGCCGTCTCCGGCGTGCTGGTCGGCAAGCCGATGGACGAAAAATACCAGGCCGAATACCACGCCATCCTGCGCGAGGTCATCGACGACCCGGCCCTGCCCGTCCTGGCCAACCTCAACATCGGCCACGCCACCCCGCGCTGCATCCTGCCCTTCGGCGTTCCCGCCGCCGTGGACGCCGAAGCCCAGACCATCACGTTTGCCGGGAACTGAACCCGTAAAAGCCCCCGCCGCCGCTGCGCAGAACGCAGCGGCGGCGGGGGATTTTTGCTATGTAAGGTGGAAAGGGCGGGGCCGGGCGCTCAAAACAGCCGGTCCTTCGGGTACAGCCCTTCCTGCGCCATGCGGGCCAGCGCGGCGGACAGGGCGGGCTTGTCGGCGCGGTAGGTGATGCCGTACCACTTGTCCGCGCTGGTCAGCACGGTCACTTCGGCCGCGCCGTCGGCCAGCGCGGCGGTCACCACGCTGGGCAGGTAGTATTCGCATTTCAGCGGGTTTTCCGGCAGGTTCGCCTGCAAAAACGCCGCGAACCCCGCCTGCGCGCGGGTCAGGAAATCCGGCGTAAAGCCCCACAGGTTCATCGATACGACCGTGTTTTCCGCCAGCGGCGTCCAGCTTGCGCCGCCGTCCTCGGTATAGGCGATGCCCCCCGCCCGCTTTTCGATGCGGGTGCGCTCGGTCACGCGCACCAGGCGGCCGCGCCCGTCCACTTCGCACACGCCGCGGCTCACCGAGCCGTTCTCGCTCACCGTGTTGCCCAGCCAAAAGCCCACCATGGCCCACGGCGCGGGCGCGCCGGCCGCCGTGTCGGCGGCGGCCAGGTGTTCGTAAATCAGGCGGAAGCCGGTGGGGCCGTAATAGTCGTCGGCATTGATCACGGCAAACGGCGCGTCGATGGCCTCGGCCGCCGCCAGCACGGCGTGCGCGGTGCCCCACGGCTTTTCCCGCCCCTGGGGGACCGCAAAGCCGGCCGGCAGCTTGTCCAGCGTCTGGTAGGCGTAGCGCACCTCCAGCCCGGCGGCCGCGGCCCGCGCGCCCACGCTTTCGCGGAACGCCTGGTCGATCTCCGGCTTGATGATAAACACCACCGTCTTGAACCCGGCGCGGCGCGCGTCGTACAGGCTGTAGTCCAAAATGGCTTCGCCGTGCGGGCCTACCGGGTCGATCTGCTTCAGCCCGCCGTAGCGGCTGCCCATGCCGGCGGCCATCACCGCCAAAACGGGTTCGTTCTTATTCGGCATCTTGTGCTCCTTCCGCGGCGCGCCGCAGCGCGCCCTGCGTTTATGGCGTTTCTTTCTATCTTACACGTTTTGCGCCCCGCTGTCAAGCGCCTGCGCCCGCAAAAGGGGCCGGGAGCCGCATAAAGAGTACAAATATTACAAATTGTACAAAAACAGTCCGCCCGTCTGTGCGCAAAGATACACAAAAAAGCGCGCTTTCATTTGCAGCAGCGAAAAAATGTGCTATACTGATAAAAAAGAAAGTTGCTGTGTTTTGCGTAAGATGAAAGTGTGAAAGTATGTACCAGGCAGGGGATATCGTCATTTACGGCGCGCAGGGCATCTGCCGCATCGAAGCGGTCGGCCCGCTCGAACTGCCCATCGGGCCGCCGGGGGCGCTGTACTACACGCTGCGCTCCTATTACCGGCCGGAGCTGGTCATCTACGCCCCGGTGGAGGGCCGGGCCATCGTGCTGCGCGACCCGCTCACCCGCGCCCAGCCCGAGGAAGTCCTGCGCGACCTGCTCGCCGTGCCCGAACTGCAGGTGCAGGCGGAAAAGCAGCGCGAAGCCGCCTACCGCGGCGTGCTGCACGGCTGCGACTGCCGCGCGCTGGCCGGGCTGATCAAGGCCCTGCGCCGCCGGCGGGCGGCCCGCGCCCGCCAGGGCCGCCGCCCCACCGGCCTGGACGACCGCTACCTGCGCCTGGCCGAGGAACAGCTCTACGGCGAGCTGGGCTATGTGCTGGGCGTTGCGCGGGCGGACGCCCCGGCCTACTTCCGGGCGCGCCTGGGGGAGTAAAAGCCCCGCCAAAGCCCGCCGATATTTTACAATTCCATGCCGCCGCGCCGTGCCGCCCCAAAAGCACGGTGCGGCGGCTTTTTTGCCCTGCCGGCCCGCCGCGGGCCGGCGTTGCTTTTATCCGGCGGGTGGTGTACAATACAAACAGGTATGCGCCGCGCCCGCCCCGGGTATGCTGATGGTAAACGACGGGCGGGACAGGAGGTTATTTTGGCAAACCAAAAAAAACAAAAAGATGCGATGGTCAGCTATTTCCGCGCCGGCTGCAAGCCGGAGGGCAAGCTGACCCTGGGGCTGGAAGTAGAACATTTCCTCACCCATACGAACGGCGCGCCCGCCTCTTTTGCCGAGGTGCAGGCCGTGCTGGCGGCGCTGTGCGCCCCGGGCGACACGCCGCTTGTACAGGACGGCGAAACGGTGGGCCTGCAAAGCGAAGGCTGGCTGCTCACGCTGGAGCCGGCCGCCCAGCTGGAGATCAGCATCCCCCCGCAGGCGGACGTGGGCGCGCTGATGGCCGTGTACGAAGCGTTCGCGGCGCAGCTGCGCAAGGCGGCGGCCCCGCTGGGCCTGCGCGTGTGGAACCTGGGCTACCACCCCGCCTGCCTGGCGCAGCAGCTGCCCCTGATCCCCAAAAAGCGCTACGAGATCATGGACCGCTACCTGCAAAAGCGCGGCCGCCACGGCGTGCAGATGATGCGGGGCACCGCCTCCACCCAGATCTCGATCGATTATTTCAGCGAGCAGGACTTTGTGCGCAAATACCGCGCGGCCTGCCTGCTGGCGCCGCTCTTTGCCCTGCTGACCGACAACGCCCCCGTCTACGAGGGGCAGAACAACCGCAGCGCCAGCGTGCGCACCGCCATCTGGAACGATGTGGACGCCGACCGCTGCGGCATACCGCCCATGCTGATGGACGCGGATTTCGGCTTTGCGTCTTATGCCGAGTATGTGCTGCAAAAGCCGCTCGTCGTCTCCCGCCGCGGCCCGCGCACCGAGGGCGTGGGCCGCAAGTCGGCGTTCGAGGTTTACCCCTCCGGCCTGGACCGGGCCGAGATCGAACAGGTGCTTTCGATGTTTTTCTTTGACGTGCGGCTGAAAAACTACCTGGAGATCCGCGTGGCGGACAGTATGCCCGCCGCCTATATCGCCGGCTATGCCGAGATCGTCAAAGCCATATTCTCCAGCCGCGCGGCGCAGGAAAACGTGCTGCGCCACTACGCCGGGGCCACCGTGGCTTCCATCGAAGCCGCCAAGCTGGGCATCTGCTGCCACGGCTACCAGGCCCAGGTCTACGGCCGCCCGGTGGCCGAGGAGATCGCCTGGCTGCTGGCCCAGGCCAAGAGCCGCATCACCACCCCCGGCGCGCGCCGCCGGCTGGAACCGCTGGCCGCCCTGGCCGCCAACAAAAAAACTTTGCGGGAGGAGATCCCCCTATGATGGATATGCCCAAAAACGCCCAGGCGCTGAACCTGGCCTACCTGGCCCGCGCCGAGCGCGACCCCGCCGCCCTGCGCCGCGACTTTGACGCCATGGTGCTGTATATGAAAGGCTGCACCGCCATCCACCACGGCGAGTATGTGCGCAGCTGCTATATGCCCAAGCTTTTTACCGAAAGCCAGTTTGCCGCCCTGTGCGCCGATATGCGCGTCTTGTACGGCATTTTTGCCAAGGTCATGGAGGCGTTTTTTGCCGACGAGGGCTACCGCGCGCTGTTCGGCTTTGACGCGGCGGCGCTGGACCTGATCCTGCACGCAGCCCGCAGCGCCGCCATGCTGCCCATGGCCCGCATCGACTTTTTCTATAACGAGTTGACCGGCGACTATACGTTCTGCGAGTTCAACACCGACGGCAGCTCCGCCATGAACGAGGACCGCGAACTGCACAACGCCCAGCGCCTGTCCGAAGGGTACCGTACCTTTACGGCCGGCCGCCGCACCCGCCGCTGCGAACTGTTCGACAGCTGGGTGGATACGGTGCTGCGCATCTGGCAGCGCAGCCGCCGCGCCGCCGCCGGCGCGCAGCCGGCCGTGGCCATCGTTGATTACCTGGAAAACGGCTCGGTCAACGAGTTCGAGATCTTCCGCCGCCGGTTCGAAGCCCGCGGCCTGCCCGCCGAAGTCTGCGATGTGCGCGCGCTGCGCTGGGACGGCCATACCCTGACCGGCCCGGCGGGGCGGCCCATCGATATCCTTTACCGCCGCGCCGTCACCTGCGATGTGCTGGACCGCCTGGGCGAAAGCCAGGCCCTGCTGGCGGCCGAACGCGCGCGGGCCGTGCTGGTCCTGGGCGACTTCCACACCCAGATCGTACACAACAAACAGCTGTTCCGTATGCTGCACCGCCCCGAAACGCAGGCCCTGCTCACGGCGGCCGAGCGGCAGTATATCCGCGACCACGTGCCCTACACGGTCGAATATACCCCCGCCCTGGCCGAAAAAGTCCTGGCCGAAAAAGACCGCTGGATCCTGAAACCGGCCGATTCCTACGCTTCGCGCGGGGTACACGCGGGCGTGGAATGCACGCCCGAACAGTGGCGGGCCGTGGTGCGGGACACGCCGGCCGAAGGCGTGCTGCTGCAGGCGTTCCATATGCCGTTCGTCAGCGAAAATTACGGCTACGATACGGCCGGCCGCTTTGGCCGCCACCGCTACTACAACCTGACCGGCCTGTATGTGTACGACGGCGTGCCGCAGGGGCTGTATTCCCGCGTTTCCCTTAGCCCCATCATCTCCAGCCAGTACAGCGAAAAAACGCTGCCCACCCTGCTCGTGCAGGACTAAAACCGCATGAAACCCCGCCTTTTGGCCGATACTGTGTTAAGAAACACAAAGGAGGGCCATATGCGGGAAACTTCCTACCATGCCATTCTGACCGAAATGACGGTGCGCGCCTTGTGGGAAACGCAGAACGTCATCGACTGCATCCCCAACGAACTGTGGCAAAAAACCTACGGCGGCGCGCCGCTGTGGCAGCACGTCTACCATATGCTGCACGCGCTGGACCAGTGGTTCATCAACCCGCGGGCCGATGATTTCATCGAACCGCCCATCCACACCCCGCGCCTGCAGGACCTGGCCATCTACCCGGCCGTGCGCCTGAGCCGCCGCCAGCTGGACGAGTACCTGTACACCATCAAGGCCAAGCTTTCGCTGTACCTGACCGCCCTGCATGACGAGGACCTGCTGCAGCGCCCCGACCGCTGCGAATGGACCCGCCTGACGCTGATCCTGGCCCAGTACCGCCACCTGCACCGCCACCTGGGGATGCTGATGGGCTTTGTGCTGGCCGAGACCGGCCTGTGCCCGCGCACGCTGGCCCTGGGGGAGGAGATCCCCCGCGGCCCCTACGACCCCTATGCATAACGCCAAGGAGAAACTGTATGCAGATCAAACGTCTTTGCCCCGCGGCGGCCTGCCTGCTGCTGGCGGCCTGCGCGCCGCAAACCGACCCCGCCGCCGCCCACACGGCGCAGCTGCCGGCCAGCGGCGTGACGCTCACGCTGGCCGGCTGCACGGTGGCCGCGGGGGAAACGAATTATTTTGAGGGGGACGAACAGGCCGCCGTGCCGCTGTTCGACTGCGATGCGGCGGCGCTGCTCACCTTTACCGCCGCGGACGGCGCGGCCCCGCAGGTGGAATGGTGCTTTGCCAGGCCCGAGGAGCAGGGGTTTGCGTATTCGGATGCGGAGATCTACGAAAAAGTGGACTATGTGCCCCTGCCGGCCGAAAGCGGCGCGCAGTACCGCGCGGACACGCTGTACAGCTATGCCGTGACCGTCACCACCGAAGCCGGGCAGGATGTGTTCATCCTGGACTGCCGGCAGGACGGATAAAAGGGGAGAGCTATGGAACAGAACGCACAGATCCTGGTCTGCGACGACGAAGCCGCCATTGCGGACCTGGTCGAAGTCTACTTACAAAACGAGGGCTACGCCGTGCACAAGTGCGCCACGGCGGCCGCGGCGCTGGACGCCATTGCGCGCCGCGCGCCCGACCTGGCCATTTTGGACGTGATGCTGCCGGATATGGACGGCTTTGCGCTGTGCCAGCGCATCCGCCGGGACCATGTGTTCCCCATCCTGATGCTGACCGCCCGGGTGGAGGATATGGATAAGATCATGGGCCTGACCCTGGGCGCGGACGATTACATCACCAAGCCGTTCAACCCGCTGGAACTGGTGGCACGCGTCAAGACCCAGCTGCGCCGGACCCTGCGCTACGACCGGGGCGGGGCGGGCGGCGCCCCGGCGCAAAGCTACGACCTGCGCGGGCTGACCATCTGCAAGCAGAACCACAAATGCACGCTGTACGGCGAGGAACTGGCCCTGACCCCGCTGGAGTTCTCCATCTTGTGGTACCTGTGCGAGCACCGCGGGCAGGTGGTCTCCAGCGAACAGCTGTTCGAGGCCGTCTGGGGCGAAAAGTACATGGATTCCAACAATACGGTCATGTCCCACATCGCCCGCCTGCGGGAAAAGCTGCACGAACCGCCCCGCAAACCCAAATTCATCAAGACCGTGTGGGGGGTGGGGTATACCATTGAATAAGCTGCTGCAAAAGCTAAAAGCCCGCCTGGCGGGGCGCAGGCCGCTGTACGGCCGCAGCGCCGGCGCCACGCTGGGGCTGTACCTGCTGGCTTTGGCGGGGGCGGCGCTGCTCACCTTTGTGATCTTTATGCTGGGGTTCTACATCTACAGCGCGCTGCGCGAGCAGGTGGAACATTACTATTTTGATTTCTTTACCCCCGTGATCGTCATCCCGCTGTACGCGTTTATGAGCGGCGTGCGGGATATGGCGCTGCTGTTCGTCATCCTGCTGCTGGGCGGCGGCTTTTTGGGGGTGACCTGGGCGTTTTTCCGCCTGTACCAGCGCGATTTGACCCGCGTGGTGGAGGCCGCCGGCACCCTGATGGACCCGGATGCGGCCGCGCCGCGCCTGCCCGCCGCCCTGGCCCCGGCCGAAGCCCAGCTGCGCCTGGCCCGCCAGCAGGTGCAGCGCAGCGCGGCCGCCGCGCGGGAGGCCGAACAGCGCAAAAACGACCTGATCGTCTACCTGGCGCACGACTTAAAAACGCCGCTGACCAGCGTGATCGGCTACCTGACGCTTTTGCGGGACGAACCGCAGCTTTCGCCCGAACTGCGGGCACGCTACACCGGCATTGCGCTGGACAAGGCCGAGCGGCTGGAGGACCTGATCAACGAATTTTTCGACATCACCCGCTTTAACCTTTCGCACATCGAACTGGAGCTCCGCCCCACCGACCTGACCCGCATGATCGAGCAGGTGGTCAGCGAATTCGGCCCCATGCTGGCCGCGCAGGACCTTACCTGCCGCACCGAGCTGCCGCCCAAGCTGGAATGCAGCTGCGATGCGGACAAGATGGCCCGCGTGTTCGACAACCTGCTGCGCAACGCCTGCCACTACAGCTACCCCGGCACCGAGATCACGGTAGCCGCCAAAGCGGAAAACGGCCAGGCGGTGCTGACCTTCGAAAACGCCGGCCCCACCATCCCGCCGGAAAAGCTGGACCGCATCTTTGAGCAGTTCTTCCGCCTGGATTCCTCCCGCGCCACCCGCACCGGCGGCGCCGGGCTGGGCCTGGCCATCGCCCGGCAGATCGTGCAGCTGCACGGCGGGACCATCACGGCCCAAAGCGCGTGCAAGCGCATCGTCTTTACCGTCCGCCTGCCGCTGGCCGCCCCCGCCGCAAGGAAATCGTAAGATTTGCGCAAGCCAAACGCAAGCCTTTTATAAGCCGCAACGCAAAAACCAAGCGCCCTGTTCTGGTACGCTGTAAGTACCGGGCAGGGCGCTCCGCTTTGCCCCGATGCAAAGGAAAAGAGGGCTTATATTTATGCAAAAGGCGAACGAACGCAAAACCATCCTGGTCTTATTCGGCGGCTGCTCCACCGAACACGAAGTCTCGCTGCAATCGGCCGCGGCCGTGCTGCAGCACCTGGACCCGGCGCGCTATCAAGCGCTGGCCGTGGGCATCACGCGGGACGGGCGCTGGCTGCGCTACCTGGGGCCGGCCGCCGCGCTGCCCGGCGGCGCGTGGCAGGGCGCGGGGTGCGTGCCCTGCACGCTGCGGCTGGACCGCGGCGCGGCCGCCCTGCTGTGGCTGGACGGTTCCGGCCGGGCGGAGGCGTTCGACGCCGCCTTCCCCGTTTTGCACGGCAAAAACGGCGAGGACGGCACCGTCCAGGGCCTGTTCGAGCTGGCCGGCGTGCCGCTTGTCGGCTGCGGGGCGCTGGCCAGCGCCCTGTGCATGGACAAGGACCGCGCCCACAAGCTGGCCGCGCTGGCCGGCGTGGCCGTGCCGCGCGGCGCGGTGTTTGCCCGCGGGGCCGACCCGGCGGACGTGGCGGCCGCGTCCGCGGCGCTGGGCTGGCCGCTGTTCGTCAAGCCGGTGCGGGCGGGTTCCTCCTTTGGCATTACGCGGGTCGCCGCGCCGGAGGGGCTGCCCGCCGCCGTGCAGGCGGCCTTTGCCCACGATGAGGAGATCCTGCTGGAGGAGGCCGTGCCCGGCTTTGAGGTCGGCTGCGCGGTGCTGGGCAGCGCCGACCTGACCGTGGGCGAAGTGGATGAGATCGAACTGGCGCAGGGCTTTTTTGACTACGAGGAAAAGTACACGCTCAAAACCTCGGCCATCCACTGCCCGGCGCGCATCCCGCCGCAAAAGGCCGCCGAACTGAAAGCCGCGGCCTGCGCCGTCTACCGCGCGCTGGGCTGCCGGGTGTTCGCCCGGGTGGACCTGTTCCTGCGCCCGGACGGGGGCGTCGTGTTTAACGAGGTCAACACCATCCCCGGCTTTACCGCCCACAGCCGCTACCCCGGCATGATGAAGGCGGCCGGCCTGGAATTCGGCCCGCTGCTCACCCGTATGATCGAACTGGGGGTGGGGGAGGCATGACCGCCGTGCGCACACTGTACCAGCCCGCCGACCTGCGGGACTTTGCCGCCGCGCCGCTTGGCCCCCTGACCCTGGTCAACGCGGGCCACCCGCTGCCGACCGGCTTTGCCCTGACCCTGGCCCGGCCGTTTGCCGCCTGGCCCGAAGTATGGATGGAGGCGCAGGCCGCCAAGATGCTGGCCGCCTGCCTGCGCGCAGCCGGGGCGCAGCAGGCCG
>CALWNS010000127.1 GCA_944382805.1 uncultured Gemmiger sp.
CGCGCAGCGCGGTGTTTGCGCCGCTGCAAAACATCGGCCTGATCATTTTGGACGAGGAACAGGAGCACACCTACCAGAGCGAGTCCGCCCCGCGTTACGCGGCGCACGAGGTCGCCCGCAAGCGCGCCGCGGCCGAAAACGCGCTGCTGGTGTTCGCTTCCGCCACCCCGCGCACCGAGACGAGCTATGCCGCCCGGCAGGGGCGCATCGGCCTGGTCACGCTCAAAGAGCGCTACGGCGGCCGCCCGCTGCCTACGGTGGAGTTCGTCGATATGCGCGCCGAGCTGACCTCCGGCAACCCGCGGGAGGTCAGCGCCCGCCTGGCCGCCGAACTGGCCGAAAACCTGCGCCGCGGCGAGCAGAGCATCCTGCTGCTCAACCGCCGCGGTTACCATACCGTGGCCATGTGCGCAGACTGCGGCCAGGTGCTCAAGTGCCCCAACTGCAGCGTGCCGCTCGTCTACCACAAAAACCGCGCGGCGCTTTTGTGCCACCACTGCGGCCATATGGTGCGCCCCGCGCCGGCGCTGTGCCCGGAATGCGGCGGCAAGTTGGTCTACAGCGGGTTTGGCACCCAGCGCGTGGAGGAGGAGCTGCAGCAGCTTTTGCCCGCCGCGCGCATTCTGCGCATGGACCAGGATTCCACCGCGCAGAAAAACGCCCACGAGCGGATGCTTGCCCGCTTTGCCCGCCGGGAGTACGATATCCTGCTGGGCACCCAGATGGTGGCCAAGGGCCTCGACTTTGAAAAAGTCACCCTGGTCGGCGTGCTGGGCATCGATTCGATGCTGTTCGGCCAGGGGTTCCGCTCATACGAAAGCGTGTTCAGCCTGATCACCCAGGTCGTGGGCCGCGGCGGCCGCGCCGACCTGCCCGGCCGCGCGCTGATCCAGACCGCCGTGCCCGGCCACCCGGTGCTGCAGCTGGCCGCCAAGCAGGACTACGCCGCCTTTTACGAAGAGGAGATCGCTTTCCGCAAGCTCTGCCTTTACCCGCCGTTCTGTGCGTTCTGCATCGTCGGTTTCAGCGGCGCGCAGGACGGCGCGGTGTTCACGGCCGCCCACCGTTTCGGCCAGATCCTGGCGGGCCTGGCCGCGCAGCACCCGGACCTGCCGCTGCGCGTTTTGGGCCCCGCGCCGATGAACATTGCTTTGCTCGGCGGCAAATACCGCTACAAACTGACCCTAAAGTGCCGCAACGACGCCAAATTCCGCGCCCTGATGCGCGCGGCGCTCGACGCATACGCCGCCGAAAAGCTGCCGGCCAAAGCCGCCGTCACGCTGGACTTCAACTCGGACGGCGATCTGTAAAACACGCAAAAACAGGAGGTTTACTGCCATGGCTCTTCGCACCATCGTACAGGACGGCGACCCGATCCTGAAAAAAGTCTGCCGCCCCGTTGTAAAGTTTGACGACCGTCTGGGCACCCTGCTCGACGACATGAAAGAGACGCTGCTGGCCGCCAACGGCCTGGGCCTGGCCGGCCCGCAGGTGGGCATGATGCGCCGGCTGTTCATCTGCCTGGACGACCGCGACCTGCCGGAGCAGGTGCCCGAAAACTACGAATACAAGTTCATCGAGTTCATGAACCCGGAGATCCTGGAGCGCAGCGAGGAGCAGGTCGAACTGTACGAGGGCTGCCTGTCTTTCCCCGGCCACAACGGCGCGGTATCCCGCTCCAAACACGTCAAGGTCAAGGCGCAGGACCGCCGCGGCGAATGGTTCGAGATGGAGGCGGACGATATGCTCGCCCGCTGCATCCAGCACGAAAACGACCACCTGGACGGCATCACCATCATGGACCGCGCCACCCATTTTTACGAGGACGACTACCCGGAAGGCGAGGACGAAGAATAATGCGCATCCTGTTCATGGGCACCCCCGACCTTGCGGCCGAAAGCCTCGGCGCGCTGATCGCCGCCGGGCACGAGATCGTGGGCGTGTTCACCCGCGCCGATAAGCCGGTGGGGCGCAAGCAGGTGCTCACCGCGCCGCCGGTCAAGCAGCTGGCCGTGCGCCACGGCATCCCGGTCTGGCAGCCGGCCAGCCTGCGGGACGGCGAAGCGGAAAAAACCTTCCGCGCGCTGGCCCCGGACCTGGTGGTGGTCGTGGCCTATGGCCGCATTTTGCCGCCGGAGCTTTTGCACATCGCGCCGCTGGGCTGCATCAACCTGCACGTCTCGCTGCTGCCCAAATACCGCGGCTCGGCCCCCATCCAGTGGGCGGTGCTCAACGGCGACACCGAGACCGGCGTGACCATCATGCAGCTGGACGAAGGCTGCGATACCGGCGATATCCTGCTGGTCGAGCCGGTGCCCATCGGTCCCGAAACGACCAGCGGCGAACTGTTCGACCAGGTCAGCGCCGTCGGCGCGCGGACCCTGGTCCGGGCCGTCAGCCTGCTGGCGGCCGGCAAGCTGACCCCGCGCCCGCAAAACGACGCCCTGGCCACCAAGGCCCCGCCGCTGACCAAGGAGATGGCGCGCTTTACGTTTGCCGGGGACGCCGCCCGCCTGCACGACCTGGTGCGCGGCATGAACCCCTGGCCGGTCGCGTTTTTTGAGCGGGACGGCAAAAAGATCAAGGTGCTGCAAAGCCGCACGGCCGAAAACCCGGGCGGCGCGGCCCCCGGCGCCGTGCTGGCGCTGGAGCCGCTGACCATCGCCTGCGGCGCGGGCGCTTTGCAGCTGCTGACCGTCACGCCGGAGGGCGGCCGCCCCATGACCGGCACCGCCTGGGCGGCCGGCCGCCGCCTGCGCGTGGGGGACAGCCTGTGACGGCGCGGTACCTGGCCGTCAAGGCATTGCTGCACCAGGAACAGGCCGGGTTTTCCAACCTGGTGCTGGACGCCGAGCTGCGCCGCTGCCGCCCGCCGCTGCCCGCGCGGGAGGCGGCGTTTGCCGCGCGCCTGTTTTATACGGTGCTGGAACGCCAGAACCTGCTGGACTGGATGCTGGGCCGCTACCTGAAAAAGCCGGCCGCCCGTCTGGACGCGCCGGTGCGCGCGGTGCTGCGCGCCGGCCTGGCCCAGGCCCGCTTTATGGCGGTGCCGCTGCCGGCGGCGGTCAATGAATCGGTCAAACTGGTGCGCGCGTTCGGGAAATCGAGCGCGGCCGGCATGGTCAACGCCGAGCTGCGCCGCGCGGCGGCGCTGGAACCCAAAGCCGAGGATTTCCCGGACCCCATCGCCCGGCTGACCGTCTATTACAGCCTGTCCGCGCCGCTGGCCGCGCTGCTGGCGGAGCAGTACGGCGCAGAAGAAGCCGAGTCGATGGCTGCCGCGTTCTATGACCCGCAGCCCACCTGGGTGCGGGTCAACACGCTCAAAACCACGGCGGCCGCGCTGACGCAGGCGCTGGAAGGGGAGGGCTGCGCCGTCGCCCCCGGCCCCTGGCCCGACTGCCTGCGGGTGGAGTTCCCGGCTTCGCCCGCCGCCACCCGGGCGTTTGCGCGCGGCGAGTTCCACGTCCAGGGGCTGCCCAGCCAGCTGGCGGCCCTCTGCGTGGGGGCCCGCCCCGGCCAGCGCGTGCTGGATCTGTGCGCCGCCCCGGGCGGCAAAAGCCTGAGCCTGGCCCAGGCCATGCAGGATACCGGCACGCTTCTTTCCGGCGAAGCCGTGCGCGCCCGCGTGCCGCTGCTTACCCAGGCGTTCGAGCGCTGCGGCGTACACTGCGCGCAGGCGTTTTGCGGCGATGCGGCGCAGCGCGACCCTGCGCTGGCCGCCCACCCGTTCGACCGCGTGCTGTGCGATGTGCCGTGTTCGGGGCTGGGCGTCATTGCCAAAAAGCCGGATATCCGCTATAAGGACCTGCAGGGCCTGGGGGCGCTGTGCGCGCTGCAGGCGGCCATACTGCAAAACGGGGCCGGGTACCTTAAGCCCGGCGGTCGGCTGGTCTACTCCACCTGTACCGTCAACCGGGACGAAAACGAGCGGATCGTGCGCGCGCTGCTGGCCGAGCGCCCGGATCTTTGCCTGCGGCCGCCCGCCTTTACGCTGCCCGGCGCGCTGGATACGGGCTGCGGCACGCTGTTTTTGCCGCACCGCACCGGCACCGAAGGCTTTTTTGTGGCGGTTTTGGAGCGCAGCGGCGGGGCCGAAAACGCAGTTTCGTAAATTTTACATTTTTTCTTTACCAATTTGCAACCCATAAACTTGACTTTTGTGGTATAGTAATATGAGGTGATGTTTGGATGGTATGCCTGAGCGATCTGACGCTGCCGGCCCTGACCGAGTATCTGGCGGGGCTGGGGCAGCCGGCTTTCCGCGCCAAGCAGATCTTTAAGTGGATCCACCAGAAGCTCGTCACCGATCTGGACGCTATGACCGACCAGCCCAAGGCGCTGCTTGGCCAACTGCGGCAGGACTGCACGCTGGCCGTGCCCGCCATCCGCCGCCGCCAGCAGTCCAAAGACGGCACCGTCAAGTACCTGCTGGAGATGGCGGACGGCAACTGCATCGAAACGGTGCTCATGGGCTACCACTACGGCAACACGGTCTGTGTTTCCACCCAGGTGGGCTGCGCCATGGGCTGCCGGTTCTGCGCCTCCACCCAGGCGGGCCGCGTGCGCGACCTGACCCCCGGCGAGATCGCGGCCGAAGTGTATACCGCCCAGCGCGATACCGGCGAGCGCGTCTCCCACATCGTGCTGATGGGCATCGGCGAGCCGCTGCACAACTTCGACAACGTCATGGACTTCCTCACGCTGATCTCCTGCCCGGAGGGCCTCAACATCGGGATGCGCAACATCAGCCTGTCCACCTGCGGCCTTGTGCCCAAGATCGATGCGCTGGCTGCGCGCAAACTGCAGCTTACGCTGTGCATCTCGCTGCACGCGCCGGATAACGCCGTGCGCAGCAGCATGATGCCGATCAACGACGCCTACCCGCTGGAGCAGCTCATCCCGGCCTGCCGCCGTTACCAGAAAACGACCGGGCGGCGCATCAGCTTTGAATATTCGATGGTGCGCGGCGTCAACGATTCGCCCGCCATGGCGCGCAAGCTGGCGGGACTGCTCCGCGGCATGGGCGCGCACGGCAACCTGCTCCCCATCAACCCGGTGGACGGCAGCCCGTACTCCGCCACCGATGAAGAAAACATCCGCCGTTTCCGCCAGATGCTCGAGGACCTGGGCGTCAACGCCACCGTGCGCCGCCGCCTGGGGGCCGACATCAGCGCGGCCTGCGGGCAGCTGCGGCGCGAGGACGCCGCCGCCCGCCCGCGCTCCCCTCAAAGCCCGCCGGGCAAAGAAAGGAACTGACCTCCATGAAGATCGCAGGCCAAACCGATATCGGCAGCTGCCGGCAGGAAAATCAGGATAATTTTTGTGCCCGCCAGCTGACGGACGGCTCCGGCTGGGGCGTGGTGTGCGACGGCATGGGCGGGGCCAACGGCGGCCGCGTGGCCTCCGCCATCGCCACGGCCGGTATGCTGCAATATTTTGACCGCCAGCTGCGCCGGCTGCGCCACGGCGAGGAAAAGCAATTCCTTTTGCACGGGTTCGATATAGTCAACCGCGCCGTTTACGAAAAAGCTACCTCCGACCCGGAAATGCTCGGCATGGGCACGACCGGCGTCTGCGTATATGTGTTCGGCAACATGGCCCATGTGGCCCACGCCGGCGATTCCCGCGCCTACCTGTGGCGCGCGGGCGAGATCCAACAGCTCACGCGCGACCATTCGATGGTGCAGCAGCTGGTGGACAGCGGCCAGATCACGCGCGAACAGGCCGCCCTGCACCCGCAAAAAAACCTTATCACCCGCGCGCTGGGCGTTTCGTCCAGTATCGTGCCGGAATATAACCGCTGCGAGGTCAAAAAAGGCGACATCCTGCTTTTGTGTACCGATGGGCTGACCAACCTGGTCCCGGATGCCGAGATCGCCCTGATCCTGCAGGAGACCGCTTTCTTTGATGCCCCCCGCATCCTGATCGACCGCGCGCTGCGCGGCGGCGGGCAGGACAACATCACCGTATTGCTGCTGGGTGTGGAAAGTACCGATCAAACAAGGGAGGACACAAATGGATAACCTGATTGGCAAAAAGCTGGACGGCCGTTATCTGATCGAAAGCCTGATCGGCGTCGGCGGTATGGCCAACGTATACAAAGGGCGGGACGTGCGCACGGGCAATGCCATCGCCGTCAAAGTCCTGAAAGAGGAGTTTTTGGGCAACGAGGAACTGGTCCGCCGTTTCAAAAACGAATCCAAGGCTATCTCCATTCTGGACCACCCCAACATCGTCAAGGTCTATGACGTTTCGGTCACCGACCAGCTGCAGTACATCGTGATGGAGTATATCGACGGCATCACGCTCAAAGAATACCTCAAGCAGCGCGGCGGCGCCCTGACCTGGAAAGAGGTCGTCCATTTTGCCACGCAGGTGCTTGGCGCGCTGGACCACGCTCATTCCAAGGGCATCGTCCACCGCGATGTCAAGCCGCAGAACATCATGCTGCAGGCGGACGGCTCCATAAAGATGATGGACTTCGGCATCGCCCGTTTCTCCCGCGCGCAGAGCCAGACCATCAGCGATAAGGCCATCGGTTCGGTCCACTACATCAGCCCCGAACAGGCCAAGGGCGACCGCACCGACGCGCGCACCGATATCTATTCGGTCGGCGTTATGCTGTACGAGATGCTGTCCGGCAAGCTGCCGTTCGATGGCAGCGGCACCGTGTCCATCGCCATCATGCAGATTTCGGAAAAGCCCAAGCCGCTGGCCGAAGTGGCCCCCAACGTGCCGGAGGGCCTGCGCCAGATCGCGGAAAAGGCGATGGAAAAGGACCCGGATGCCCGCTACCAGAGCGCGGCCGAAATGCTTGCGGCGATCCAGGCGTTCAAGCAGAACCCCAGCATCCGCTTCGAATACGAGTATAACTCCCAGGATGCGCCCGGCAAGACCATCAGCAAAGTGGTCACCGGCAGCCGCAGCGCCGTCAGCACCCAGCAGGCGCGCCGCACCGGCACGGCCACAGGAAAGGGAAATGGTGTGAAAAAGCAGGCTTCCCGCCGGCAGGCGGCTGTCAAGGAAAAGTATTTCCCCATCCTGCCGATCTTCTTTGGCATGGCGGTGGCCTTTGTCATCGGCGCCGCGATCCTTGTGTATCTGATCTTTACCAATTCCAGCAACCCGCTGTTCTCCAACCGCGACAACGTCCAGCTGGTCGACTTTGTCGGCCATACCGAGGACGAGTTCCGCGCCTCCGATTATTTTGCCCTGCTTACGCCGGACATCATCTACGAGTATAACTCGATGTACCCCGAAGGGACCATCTTCCAGCAGTCCCCGGCGGCCGGCCGCACCGTCAAGGAGCGGCAGACCATCACGCTGCGGGTCAGCCGCGGCACCGAGATCATCACCCTGCCCGATGTCACCGGCTATGACCGCGATACCGGCAAGCAGAGCCTGGTGGATCTCGGCCTTTCGGTGACCACCCGCCGCGAAGTCAACGACAGCGTGGCCGAAGGCACCATCATCCGCACCGAACCGGCCGGCGGTACTTCGGTGGAGGGCGGTTCGACCGTCACGCTGTATGTGGCCAAACCCACCCGCGTCACCACCACCAACGTGCCTTCGGTCCAGGGGCTTGACCAGAGCGCAGCCCGCAGCGCCGTCAACGCGGCCAGCCTGGTGCCCGCCACGCGCGAGGTGAACAGCGACCTGCCGGCCGGCACCGTCATCAGCCAGCAGCCCGCCGCCGGCACCCAGGTCTCGCTGTACAGCGTGGTCGTGCTGCAGGTATCGAACGGGATCCCGGTCACGCCCCCGCCCACGCCCACGCCGTTTGTGTACGAAGGCCAGACCCAGATCATTATCAACCAGTGGAATGAGCTGCTGCCGGACGGCACGTATGAAAAACGCTGGAAGACCAACACCGGCGATGTCTACAGCGAAAACTCCGGCTTCCTGTATAACGAGCCGGTATAACGGAATGACAGGCTATATCACCAAGGGCATCGGCGGTTTCTACTATGTGCGCACCGCGGCCGGCGTGGTGGAATGCCGTGCGCGCGGCATCTTCCGCAAGCGCGGGCTGACGCCGGTGGCAGGGGATAACGTACGCCTTTCGGCGGACGGCGCCGCCATCGAGGAGATCCTGCCGCGCAAGAACGTCTTTATCCGGCCGCCCATCGCCAACCTGGATGTGCTGTTCATCGTTGCCAGCACCACCCAGCCGGTGCCCAGCACCCGCATTCTGGACGAGCTGACCGCCGCCGCCGTCTACCAGGACGTGCAGCCGGTGCTGCTCATCACCAAGTCCGACCTGGCCGCCGCGGACCGCCTGCTGGCCTGCTATGCCAAAAGCACCATCCCGGTCATCCCGCTGCATTACGATACCGGCGAAGGCCTGGACGCCGTGCGCGCGCGGATCCGGGGCAGCCTGTGCGCGTTCTGCGGTAATTCCGGCGTGGGGAAGTCCACGCTGCTCAATGCGCTGGATCCGGCCTTGCGGCGCGAGACCGGCGCCATCAGCCAGAAACTGGGCCGCGGCCGCCATACCACGCGCGAGGTCGAGATCTTTGAAAGCTGCGGCGGCCGCATTGCCGATACCCCCGGCTTTGCCAGCCTGGAAGCGCAGAAGCTCGTGCGCATCCCCAAAGAAGAGCTGCAGCACGCTTTCCCGGAGTTTGCGCCCTACTTTGGCCGGTGCCGCTTTACCGGCTGCTCCCACCGCAGCGAAGCGGGCTGCGCGGTGCGCGCCGCGCTGGACGCCGGCGACATCGCGCCCAGCCGCTACGAAAGTTACCTGGCCATGTACGAGGAGGCCAGCCAGCGCAAGGAGTGGGAACCATGAGCCGGTCTCTTTCCGCTGTTCCGGCCCGGGCGGTCGTACTTTCGGCCGTGCCGGTGCCCCGCACCCTGGCTGCCTATGTGCAGCCGGGGGATTTTGTTGTGGCCTGTGATGCCGGCTACCGCAATGCGCAGGCGCTGGGCGTGGTGCCGGATCTGATCGTGGGGGACTTTGATTCCGCCCCGCAGCCCGCCGCCTTGCACGGGCATACCATCGTGCTGCCGCACGTAAAAGACGATACCGATACGCATTTTGCTGCCCGCTGGCTGTGGCAGCACGGCTGCCGCAGCGTTACCTTTTTGGGCGCACTGGGCGGCCGCCGGTTCGAGCATACGGTCGCCAACCTGCACACGGCGCTGTTTTTGGCCAAAAACGGCGTGCAGGTGCTGCTGGCCGATGCCTGCAGCGAGCTGCGCATCCTCTGCCCGGGGCAGCCGATGACCCTGGAAAGGCGGGACTGGGCCTATCTCTCGCTGTTCCCGCTGGACGGGGCGCTGACCGGGGTCGAGGAGAGCGGCGTGTTCTACCCGCTGCACGGCGCGACCCTAACGCCCGATTACCCCCTGGGCGTCAGCAACGAATTTGCCGCCCCGCAGGCGGTTTTGTCCTGCACCGGCGGCCATGGGCTGGTCGTGCTCTCGCGGGCGGATACGCCCACACAAGCCCCGGCCGCCGCGCATAGTATGGCACGGTAAGTGTTCCCGGCCGCGCGCGCCCCGGCGCGCCCGGCCCCGCCGAAAGGGAGGTGCCGTTATGCGGATCGTCATTGTCAAGTGCCCGCCCGCCCTGCGCTGGCTGCTGCGTGCGGTGTTCAAGGTCTGAACCGTTTTCTCGCGTGCCCCTGCCCGTCCGCAGGGGCTTTTTGCTTGGCCGCGCGCTTTTCCGCGGCGGCGCGTTCTATTGACAAATACCCGGAATTTTATATACTTAAAATACGGAAAGACCGAAAAGAAGGGGGACCGGCGTCTTTGCCGGGGGAACGGAACGATGGACACAAGGAAAAAAATCAAGGAACTGGGCCGGCGTTCGCTGAAAAAGCACTATGTCATCTTTGTGGCCGCCTGCCTGATCGCCGCCTTCCTGGGGGCGGAGTTCGTCAGCTCGCTGGATTTTTCCTCCGCCCAAAAGCGGGAGGAGAACGTGCAGCGGTTTGAGAGCAACCTCCAGGGGGATTTTTCCGGCGATTACGGGGTCAAAACAAAGGTCAGGGGTATCACCTGGGGGGACGTGCTGCGCACCATCACCGAGCGCGATACCGAGGCCGGCCGCGAAATGGCCCGGCAGATCGAAGCGGACGAGATCCGCCAGGCGGAGCAGGGCAGCCCGATTTTCGGCCGGACACGGGGCGTCCTTTCGGGCATGATCAACCAGCTCAGCTCCGGCTCCATCCTGGTGACCATGGTGGCGGCGTTTGCCTCCATCACCGGCTCGGATAACCTGGGCGTCCTGATCCTGATCGTGCTGGGGGCGGCGGGCGCTTTTGCGTTCTGGTTCCTGGTCATCAACGTGTACCAGGTGGTAAGCCGCCGCATTTTTCTGGAAGGGATGCTGTACGACCAGGTAAAGCCCCAGCGCTTTACCTTTCTGCTGCGGGTAAATAAATGGCTGAAAGCCTGCCGCATCATGTTCGTAAAATATGTGTTCTATACCCTGTGGTGCCTGACGGTGGCGGGCGCGGTCATCAAGCGCTATTCCTACTATCTTGTGCCCTACATCGCGGCGGAAAACCCGGATATGACGCCCCGGCAGGCCATCACCCTTTCCCGCAGGATGATGGACGGCCATAAATGGGAATGCTTTGTCTTTGAGCTGAGCTTTGTCGGCTGGCAGCTCCTTGGCATTTTTACCATGGGCGTGTTCGATATTTTTTATACGAACCCCTACAAGGTCGCCTGTTTTACCCGCTATTACGCCCAGCTGCGCAAAGAGGCAAAGGAAAAGAACATCCCCGGTGCCGAGCTTTTGCAGGATACCTACCTTTACGAAAAAGCGGATCCTTCTCTGGTCCGGGCCCGGTACCGGGATGTGATCCTGGCCATGCAGGAGCCGGAACAAAAGCAGGAAAAGCTTGCCGGCTGGCGCGGCTTCCTGGCGGACAATTTCGGCCTGCTGCTTCTGCGCCGCCAACAGGACCGCGCGTATGAGCGCCGCCAGGCGGAATATGTGCGCATCCAGGACCGGATCGACGATGTCCGGGGGCTGACCTACCCGGTCCGCCTGTATCCCATCCCCGTAGAACAGCGCCGCAAGCTGGTCCAGTCGCTCAACTATATGCGGCATTATTCCGTCTGGTCGCTGATCGCCATCTTCCTCAGTATGTCCCTGTTCGGGTGGCTGTGGGAGGTGGGGATGCACCTGATC
>CALWNS010000128.1 GCA_944382805.1 uncultured Gemmiger sp.
GGCCCTCCCCTACGATCCAAGGCGAACGCTCTACGGGATGGTGACGGACGTAAAAATTATTTGTAGGGAACGGTCTTGACCGTTCCGGGGGCGTGGCGGTTGCGGCGAAGTTCGCGGGCCGATGCGAGCATCGGCCCCTACAACGTGAATTTTACGCCCGTTATAAAATATTGCCGCGCGGCAGCCTTAGTTTGTAGGGGAGGGATTTATCCCTCCCGGGGGCGTACCGGGTGCCGCAAGGCCCCGCGGGAGGGTCAAGACCCTCCCCTACAAACGGCCTTTGCGCCAAACGCAAAAATTCGGCCTGCGCGGCACCCGCGGTTTGTAGGGGACGATGCTTGCATCGTCCCGGGGGCGTGGCGGCTGCGGCGAAGTTCTTCCGGAAACGGCATTTTACCGCAACGCAATCCCCCGATCTCCTCTTTCGCCCCCTTTGACAAGGGGGCCAAAGAAGTAGAACTTTTTATAAAGGAGCAACATCATGGTCGTGTATTGGATCGTCCTTTCCCTGGCATGGGTGCTTGTCCACATCCTGTGGCGGGTCGAGGTCATCGGCAAAGAAAACGTCCCGCGGGACCGAGCCGTTGTGCTGACCCCCAACCATATTTCGGACCTGGACCCCGTGTTCGTGCTGGCCCTGCTGCTGGACTGGAGCCGCTACCGCATCCTGGCCAAGAAAGAGCTGTTCAAGAACCCGGTCATCGGCTGGTTTTTGGGCTGCCTGGGCGCGGTGCCCATCGACCGCGGCAAGGCCGATACCGAAACCATCGACCGCGTTATCTCCGAATGCAGGCAGGGCACCAAGGTGCTCATCTTCCCCGAAGGCACCCGCAGCAAGGACGGCAACCTGGGCAAGCTGAAAAGCGGCGCCTTTGTCATTGCCGGCCAGGCCGGGGCGGACATCGTGCCCTGCCGCATCATCTACGACACACCGGATAAGCGGATGCACCTGTTCTGCCGCGTGCGCGTGTGCTACGGCCGGCCCCTGCCGGCGGCCGAATGCGCCGTGGCCGACCCGCGGCACGAGGTGCGCCAGCTGCGCGCCGTGCGCACCCGCGTGGCCGCCGACCTGGAGGCGCTGTACGCGGCGCATTGCTTTGACCCCGCGCCCGCGCCGCAGACGCCCCCGCCCGCGAAAGGAGAAAACGATGCAGATCCTGCTTGCTAAGACCGCCGGCTTCTGCTTTGGCGTGGACCGCGCCGTCAAGCTCACCTACGACCTGCTGGCCCAGGGGCGGCGGGTGGCCACGCTCGGCCCGCTGATCCACAACCCCCAGGTGGTGGACGACCTGGCGGCCAAAGGCGCGCTGACCTGCGATACGGTGGACGCCGTGCCCGACGGCTACGAGGTGGTGATCCGCAGCCACGGCGTGCCGGCCGAGGTTTACAAAAAAATCCGCACACGGGGCCTGGCGTTTCACGACGCCACCTGCCCGTTCGTATCAAAAATCCATAAGATCGCGCAGCAGGCGGGCGAAGGCGGCGCGCTGCTGCTGGTGGCGGGCGACGCCGCCCACCCCGAGGTGCAGGGTATCGTTGGGCATACAAGCGGGAAAGTAAGAGTGTTTTCCGGCCCCGAGGAGCTGGCCGCCCTGCTGCCGCTTTTGCAGGAACAAGAATCCATTTATGTGGTGGCGCAAACCACGTTTCAGGTCAAGAGCTGGGAAACGTGCAAAGCTTTTCTGAAAAAGTGGTGTACAAATGCCAAAATATTTGATACAATATGTAATGCAACGTGGGCGAGGCAACAGGAAGCGGAAGACCTCAGCCAAAAATGCGATCGTATGATCGTCATTGGTGGTCATCATTCTTCCAATACCCAAAAGCTGCTGCAAGTCGCCGCCCGCCACACCGCCGCCGTCACGGTCGAGACAGCTGATGAACTCGACCGCACCTGGCTGCGGGGCGCGCGGACGGTAGGCGTAACGGCCGGGGCTTCGACGCCTTCGTCTATAATTGAGGAGGTACTTAACTGTATGAGTGAAGAGATCCGTGACGACATGAGCTTTGCCGAGATGCTGGACGCATCCGAGCCGACGCCCTTGTACGCAGGTAAAATCGTAAAAGCCAAGGTCATCAGCGTTTCCCCCACCGAGTGCGTGGTGGGCATCAGCGGTTCCAAACACACCGGCATCGTCAAGCTCAGCGAGATGTCGCATGACCCCAACGCCAAGATGGAAGACTTGGTCAAGGTGGACGACGAGCTGGACCTGGTCGTGGTCAAGACCAACGACCAGGACGGCGTGGATACGCTGTCCCGCGTGCGTTTCGAAGCCCAGAAGGGCATGAAGGACGTTTCCGAAGCGTGCGAGAACGGCACCGTGATGGAAGGCGACGTGATGGAAGCCAACAAGGGCGGCGTCGTTGTGAACGTCAAGGGCGTGCGCGTGTTCGTGCCCCGCAGCCAGGCCACCATGCGCCGCGATGAAGATTATACCAAGCTGGTCGGCCAGCACGTGCGCCTGGTCATCACCGAGTGCGCCGGCCGCAAGATCGTCGGCTCCATCAACAAGGTCACGGCCGAAGAGAACAAGGCCAAGCGCGAAGAGTTCTGGGCCAGCGTCGAGGTGGGCAAGCACTACCAGGGCGTGGTCAAGAGCCTGACCTCTTACGGCGCGTTTGTCGATGTGGGCGGCGTGGACGGCCTGTGCCACATCAGCGAGCTGAGCTGGCAGAACATCAAGCATCCGTCCGAGGTCGTCAGCGTGGGCGACACCGTGGACGTCTATGTCAAGAGCTACGACCCCGAAAACCAGAAGGTCTCCCTCGGCTTCAAGAAAGAAGAGGACAACCCCTGGGAGCAGCTCAAGACCGACTACCCCATCGGCAGCGAGTTCGTGGCCCCGGTGGTCTCCATCACCAAGTTTGGCGCTTTTGTGCGCATCCTGCCCGGCGTGGACGGCCTGGTGCATATCAGCGAGATCAGCACCGAGCGCGTGAACAAGGTCAGCGATGTGCTGAAAGTGGGCGACCAGGTGCGCGTCAAGCTCATCAATGTCGACTATGACCGCAAGCGCATCAGCCTGTCCATGAAGGCCTGCGAGGGCGAGCAGCCCGAAGCCGAAGCCGAGGAAGCCCCGGCCGCCGAGGACAGCGCCGAATAACCCGCACCCGTAATGCTTACCGGGAGCCTGCCTGCTTTCAGGCAGGCTCTTTTTGCTACACAGGACCGTTTTATGCAAAAAATCAAAGAATTGTTTGCCAAATACTACGAGCAGATCTCCTACCTGTTTTTTGGCGCGCTGGCCACGCTGCTCAACTTTGTGCTGCTCAACGTGTTCCAGGCGCTGGGCGGGCTGGCCTTTGCGGCCGGCGCGGGCAACGTGCTGAACAACGCCATCTGCATCCTGTTCGCCTACTGGACCAACCGCACCTTCGTGTTCAAAAGCCGCGCGCACGGCGCCGCCGCCTGGGGCGAGTTCGGCAAGTTCGTGGGCTGCCGCATCTTTACCGCGGTGCTGGACCAGCTTATCATGTTCGGCGGCGTCACGCTGCTGGGGCCTTCGGTCACGTTTATGCCGGCGGCGCTGTGGGCCAACCTGGTCAAGCTGTTCAGCCAGGTGGTGGTCATTGTTTCCAACTACGTTTTTTCCAAAATTCTGATCTTTGCCAAAAAGCAATAAAAAGCAACAAAAGGAGGCTTTCCCTATGAAAAACAAGGTTCGCGGCGGCGGGCTGTGCGTGGCCGGGCTGGTGCTGGGCGCGCTGGCCGTTACCTGCGGCGTGCTGGCCGTCATCTTTTCCGGCGTGGGGCTGCACCAGGCCCGCCTGTGCAAGCGCTGCGCGAAAGGCAAGGACTACCAATGAAATACACCCGCGAACAGCTGCTGGCCCGCGTAGACCACACCCTGCTCAAGCCGGAGGCCGCCTGGCCCCAGGTGCGGGCTTTGTGCGGCGAGGCGCTGCGCTGGCACACGGCTTCGGTGTGCATTAACACCTGCTATGTGCGCCAGGCGGCCGAGTACCTGGCCGGGCGCGTGCCGGTGTGCTGCGTGGTGGGCTTCCCCCTGGGCGCGATGGACACGGCCAGCAAATGCTTTGAAGCGCGCACCGCCGTGCAGAACGGCGCGGACGAGGTCGATATGGTCATCAACATCGGCCGGCTGAAAAACAAGGAGCACGACGCCGTGCGCGCCGACATCGCCGCCGTCAAGCAGGCCGTGGGGGACAAGATCCTCAAGGTCATCATCGAAACCTGCCTGCTGACCGAGGAGGAAAAGGTCAAAATGTGCGATATCGTGCCCGAAGCCGGGGCCGATTACATCAAGACCAGCACCGGCTTTTCCACCGGCGGGGCGACCTTCCACGATGTGGCGCTGTTCGCCCGCCACGTGGCCGGCCGCTGCAAGATCAAGGCGGCCGGGGGCATTTCGACCGTGGAGGATATGGAAAAGTTCCTGGACCTGGGCGCCGACCGCCTGGGCACCTCCCGCGCCGTGCGCCTGCTGACCGGCGAATAACGAAGAGGCAGACATAAGCAAACCCCGCCCGGCGGCCGTCAGGCCGCCGGGCGGGGTCGTTTTGCGGGATTTGTTGGTGATGGGCGCAGGAATCCGCGCGGCCGGGCAAACGCGCAACGGAACGGCCGCGGGCGGAAAAACCATTTGTAGGGGCCGATGCTTGCATCGGCCCGGGGCGTTTGCGGTGGCCGGCACGTGCCCCGGAACGGTCAAGACCGTTCCCTACGAACCACGGGTGCCGCGCAGGCCACGTTTTTGCGCCGGGCGTAAAGGCCATGTGTAGGGGAGGGGCACGCCCCTCCCGCGGGCGTTTGCGGCGGCGGGGACGTTTGCGGGACGATGCAAGCATCGTCCCCTACAAACCAAGGGTACCGCGCGGCACATATTTGTAACGAACGCAAACCCCATGTGTAGGGCGGGCGTTCACGCCCGCCGCACCGATGAATTTGCAAAAATATCGGCGTTACCCGTTTTTTGGATTTTTCCAAGGTGCGGCGGGCGAAATCGCCCGCCCTACAATGCGAGGCAAACGCTCTGCGGGATGGCAACGCGCGTAAAAATCATGTGTAGGGGAGGGGCACGCCCCTCCCGCGGGCGTTTGCGGCGGCGGGTACGTGCCCCGGAACGGTCAAGACCGTTCCCTACGAACCAAGGCCGCCGCGCAGGCCGTGTTTTGTGCCGGGCGCAAACCCCATGTGTAGGGCGGGCGTTCACGCCCGCCGCACCGATGAATTTTCCAAAAATATCGGCGTTCCCCGTTTTTGAATTTTCCAAGGTGCGGCGGGCGAAATCGCCCGCCCTACAATGCGAGGCAAACGCTCTGCGGGATGGCAACGCGCGTAAAAATCATGT
>CALWNS010000129.1 GCA_944382805.1 uncultured Gemmiger sp.
CGGCAGTTCGAGGTTTACACCGTGGCCGATTACCGCGCCTTTGTGGCCGAAGGCCGCGCCACGGCGGCGGCCGTTGCGTGCGAAAACACACAAAACCTGCGGGTGGAAAAAACGGCGTTCCGCACGCTGAATGACCCCATGCTGCTGGGGTACCAGGGGCTGACCCACTTTAGCAGCGTGCAGGACGGCGGCGCGGCGCGGCTGCTGGCAGCCCTGGGCTACCGCAACTACGGGTCCAGCTACGGCTACCTGGCCGGCAGCACCGCCGCGGCGGACAGCCTGCTGGGCGTGGGCTATTACCTGGACCCGGGAAACGCCGGCGCGCCGAGCCATTTTGAGCCGGCGGACCTGGGGGCGCCGTGGGCCGTGTACCAAAACCAAAACGCCCTGCCGCGCGCGCTGTGGGCGGCGGGCGCGGCGGACGCTTTTGCCGTAAGCGAAGCGGCCGACCCGTTCGCCGCCGCCGAGGGGCTGTACGCCGCGCTGCTGGGGCAAAGCGCCGGGCTGTTCACGGCGGTGGACGGCGGCGCGCAGGGCGGCAGCGAGTTTACGCTGACCGTGCCGGCGGACGGCATCCTGTACGCCGTGTTTACCGGCGCGGCGGCCGATGTGCCGCTGGCCGTGAACGGGCAGGACACCGGCACGGTGCTGAGCACGGCGCGGTCCGCCGGCGCGGTGGTGGACCTGGGGCGGCGCGCAGCGGGCGAAACGGTCACGCTGCGCCTGGGCGCGGCGGTGGATACCGCGCAGTTCGCCCTGCTGGACGAAAGCGCGCTGCAAACCGCCTGCCAGGCCCTGCGTGCCGCCGCCCCCGCGGTGCAGCGCTGGCGGGACGGGGATATTGCGCTGGCGACCGACCGCGCCGACGCCGGGCTGGTGGTGCTCACGCTGCCCTACAGCCAAAACTGGCGCGCCGCGCTGGACGGCCGGGTCGTGGACGTACAGGCGGCGGGCGAGCTGCTGGCGGTGGAAGTGCCGGCCGGGGCGCACACGCTGACGCTGCGCTACACCCAGCCGGGGCTGGCGGCCGGGGGCGCGCTTTCCGCCGCCGCCCTGGCCGTGCTGGCCGTGCTGGCGCTGCGCCGGCGGCGGAATTGACCTTTTGCCAAAATATGCTAGAATAGAAAAGTGGAAGGGGACCTTCCACTTTTTCTGTTAAAGGAGTCTTTTGCATGACTGTGAACGAAAAGATCGCCGCGCTGCGGCAGGCGGCCCGCGCGGCGGGCGGCCACGGGGTGCTGCTGGCGACCAGCGACCCCCATTGCAGCGAATACCTGCCCGACCACTATAACGCCCTGCCCTGGTTCACCGGCTTTACGGGCGAAAACGCCACGCTGGTGGTAGCCCCCGCCGGCAGCGCGCTGTGGGTGGACGGCCGCTTTTATGTCCAGGGGGACAAGCAGCTGGCCGGCACCGAGATACAATGTATGCACGCCGGGGCCGCCGGGGTGCCCACGGTGGAGCAGTACCTGGCCGCGCAGTTCGCCGCCGGGCAGACGCTGCTGGTAGACGGCAGCTGCGCGCCCACCGCCACGGTGGAAAAATACCGCGCCGCGCTGGAGCAGGCCGGCGCCGCCCTGGCCGAGCGGGACGTGGTCAGCCCGCTGTGGGCCGCCGAGCGCCCCGCCCTGCCCAACACCCCCTGCACACTGCTGCGCCCCGAACAGACCGGGGCCGCCCCCGGCGAAAAGCTGGCCGCCGTGCGCGAAGCGCTGCGCGGGGCGGGCGCCACTGCCCTGGCCGTGACCGCGCTGGACTGCCTGGCCTGGCTGCTGGCCCTGCGCGCGCGCGACCTGCCGCGCACGCCGCTGGCCGTGGCGTTCGGCTTTGTAACGCAGGACGCCTGCACGCTGTTTTTGGCCCCCGGCCGCCTGCAGCCGGCCGACGCCGAGACCCTGGCCGCGCAGGGCGTGGCGCTGCGCGGGTACGAGGAGTTCTTGCCGTTTATCCGCAGCTACGACCGGCCGGAGACCGTGCTGGTGGACAAGGCCGCGACCAACTTTGCGCTGTATACCGCCCTGTGCGAAAACCCGGCGCTGACCGTGCGCGAGGGCGCCGACCCGATCACGGCGCTGAAGGGCGTGAAAAACCCGACCGAGCTGAAAAACATCCGCGAATGCCACATCCGCGACGGCGTGGCGCTGGTGCGGTTCCAGATGGACCTGGAACAGGCGCTAGCTGCCGGCCGCCCGCTGCGCGAAAGCGACATCGAGGGGATGCTGCAGGCCCGCCGCCGCGAACAGCCCGGCTATTTTGACGACAGCTTTGACACCATCGCCGCCTGGGGCCCCAACGCGGCCATGATGCACTACCATGCCGAGCCGGGCGCGGACGCCGCCATTGAACCGCACGGCTTTTTGCTGGTGGATAACGGCGGCCAGTACGACTGCGGCACCACCGACATCACCCGCACCTACCCCGTCGGCCCGCTGACAGACGACGAGCGCCGCTACTACACCTGGGTGCTGCAGAGCCACATCGACATGGCGCGCGCGGTTTTCCTGGACTACTGCACCGGCTTTGCGCTGGATACCTTTGCCCGCGGGCCGCTGTGGGCGCACAAGATCAAATACCGCTGCGGCACCGGCCACGGCGTGGGCTTTATTGCCAGCGTACACGAAGGCCCGCAGAGCCTGCGGCCGAACAACGCCGTGGTGTTCAAGCCCGGCATGACCATCACCGACGAGCCGGGCGTGTACGAGACCGACGAGGTGGGCATCCGCATTGAAAACGAGCTGGAATGCGTGGAGGCCGGCGAAAACCAGTACGGCCGCTGGCTGAAGTTCGAGCCGCTGACGCTGGCGCCCATCGACACCGAGCCGGTGCTGGCCGAGGAACTCAGCGGCCCGCAGCTGGCCTGGCTGAACGCCTACCACCGGCGCGTGTACGAAACGCTGGCCCCCCGCCTGACGGCGGAGGAACAGGCCTGGCTGGCCCAAAAAACCGCCCCGCTAGCGCGGTAAGGACAAAAGGAAAAGGGCCCGGCTTATGCGCATAAGCCGGGCGCTTTTTGCGTTTTATTCTCCTTTTGTCTCCAGCAGCTCTTTGCAGGCATTTAGCGCGTTGAACAGCCGCGGGATGCCCATATAGCCGCCGGCATGGACAAGCGCGCAGACCACTTCTTCGCGCGTGTTGCCCGCTTTCAGTGCGCCCTGCACATGGCTTTTGAGCTGCACTTCCGCGCCGCCCAGCGCCGCCAGCAGCACCACGGTCAGCAGCTCGCGGGTCTTGCCAGCAAGGCCTTCGCGGGTGCCAAGATCCCCAAAGCACA
>CALWNS010000130.1 GCA_944382805.1 uncultured Gemmiger sp.
CGCGCCGGCCGCCGCAACGGCCGCACCGCCCAGCGCCCCCGCCGGCAATTCGTCGCCGGTCTGCGGGATCGCGGCCGCCGGGGCGGCGGATGCTGCCGGGGCCGCCGCTTCGGCCGCAGCGGGCTGCGGCACAGGCTGCTGCGGCGCGGCCTGCGGCTGGCTGCCGCCGTTATCCGATGTTCCGGCGTTCGAGCCGCCCGGGTCCGCCGGGGGCTGGGGGGTATCTTCCTGCTTTTTCCACTGGGCGTAGACGGTCAGGTCCTCCGTCACGTCGTACGCTGTGTCAAACGCGGCGCCGCTGCCGTCGGCCGCGGTGTTCCACCCCAGGAACACATATCCGCTGCGCACCGGCGCGGCGGGCAGTGCGGCCAGGCAGGACGGCCCCTGCACCTGTTCCTCCACAAACATCGTTTGGGGGTCGGCCTCCGTCGCGCCTACGTCGGCGTTGTTCTTGTCAAAGGTCACCACATGCATCTTGGCGATCTGCCACATGTCGTAAGCGGTCGCCTCATAGGTCTTGGCATCCTCGACGCGCTTGAAGTAATACCCGCCCTGCTTGGCGCTGTCGTTTGCCAGCGTAAATACCGCGTCGGAAACTTCTTTTTGCGCGTTGATGTAATTCTGGCCCAGATTCTCGGCGTCGATCTGTGCGATGCGGGTGTAGTCATCCCCTTCAAACAGGTAGACGTCCGCCGCACCGGTGGCCTTTACGCCCACCGCCAGCGGGATCAGCCCTTCCTGCGGATAAAACGTTTCCCCCTCGATGACCGGGAGATAGACCTCTGTCCCCTTGACTGAGAACTCTCTCGAGGTGCTGTCGCTCGTCATGCCGATGATGCTCGGCCGCATAAACACCAGCTTGCCGCCGTCCGCCCACAAGCTGTTGTAGATATGAGCCGTTCCGTGCGAGATGAGCGTACCGCCGTCCACTGTCATGCTGTTTCCGACCCGCAGGTCTGCTGCGGAACGGTCCGCGTCGCTTACCGAATTTCCACTCACATATTTTTGCTCCCAGGTGCCGGCCAGATAGACCTGCGAAAGTACACGCGCCTGGCCGCCGTTTTGCGTTGTCAGGTGCGCGCCCGCCTCCACGTTTAAAGCATCGACGGAATAGAACGGTTTTTGCGGGCTCCCGCCAAATTGTGCAAATTTCGTGGAGTCCTCCAGCACGTTGGCATTTTGCGCGATGTTTACCACGTCAAAATAGTAAAAATATCCGATCTCGATCGGGTCTGCCCCTTGCGCGGGGCCGTCCAGCGTGACGGTCGTAGTGTATTGGTTTTCTTCGCTCTTGTACTCTTTTTGGTTGCCCTGTACCTGCGCTGCACGCCCGTTGGTGATGCGGATCTCCGAATTGCCGTTGATCGTGCAGTAGCCAAACCGTTCATTGTCCAGCACCAGGAAACTCATATTGCCGTTTTTCAGCTCGATCTGCACATTGCCGTCGATCGTAGTGGGCACGGCTTCCTCGCTGCCTACGCTGATCCCGTGCTCATCCCCCGGTTTGTCAGCGGAAACGTCATAGACGACATGCAGGGCCAGTTCCTTCCCGTCCTCGTTTTTGATGTAGACCGGCCAGTCTGGATGTGCATAATCGGTATCGCCGCAGCAGCGGATGAAAGAATCCAAAATGTCCGGTTTGCCATATATGCGGATCGTTACCGTTCCGCGCACCGTGTCGCTTTCGCCGCAGCCAAGGATATTTCTGTCTCCGCCGTCGCTTTCCGTCGTCACGCCGTCGGTAACGTTCAAAACGATATTGCCCACCGTCGAGTGCTGCGAACCGGCATGGGTATAGGTCGCCATGCCGGGCTGTACACTGTTTTGGGGCGCGCCCTCGTACCCCAAGTTGACCGTCACCGTGCCGCCAATGCTGGCCGGGTCACGGTCTCCCTCTTCGTCGGTCGTGGCATACGCATTGTTGCCGCCGCCAAAAAACGACCCCGTCATGCCCTGGCGCATGTCAATGGTCACATCGCCGGTGATTTTTCCGTTGGGCGTTTCCTCTGCATAGCCGCCGCCATGCAGATTAGAAACGCTGTGCGTCTGCGGCTGGATCGGAATATCGACCAGAATATACACATTGCCGTTCACATTGCTGTCACGGCCGCCGCCGTACAGCTCCCCTACGCTGCCGCCCCGCAGTTCGATGCAAACGTCCCCCGTTACATCGTTCCCCTTAGAGCCGCCGCCGTACAGCGTGTCGATGTGGTCGGTAAAGTTGGCGGTCGTTGCAAATGCATGACCGTTGGCATACAGCGTGGAACTTCCGCGGAGGGTCACTGTATCCAGCGTGAGCGCGCCCTGCAGCTCGCTGCCCAGGCGGATGCTGTACACAGCATCGCCGGCGCTGCGCAGCGTTACATGCTTTCCTGCAATGCCCGCAAATGCATTCCCGCTTCCCAAATCCTCCGTCAGCTCCAGGACGATGTCCTGGTGTCCATCGTCTTGGGCCTGCTGCAGCACGGTGTCATAGGTTTCCTCCGTAAGCTGGTACACGCCGTCATCGGCCTGCGCGGCAGGCTGCCCCGCCGGGTCGCCGCTGGGCTCGCCGCTCGGTTCCCGGGCGGGCTGCGTGCTGCTGGCGGCCGGCGTCGTCTGGGGCAGCTCGGCCGTTGTATCGGCCGGCGGTTCCCCGTCGCCCGTTTCCTCAGTAACAGGCGTTTCCGGCACGGACGGGCCGGCAGGGTCTTGTTCCGGGGTTTCGTCCGCAGCAGAATCCTCGCCTTCGCCAGGCTGCTGGTCTACAGGCGTTTCGTCCCCGGCCGGCTGCCCGTCCCCCGGCGTTTCGGGTGCGGGCGGCGTGCACTGCCAGGTCTCGGCCGTGGTATAGCAGTCGCCGCTGTGCACATGCTCGGCCAGGGCGCAGGTCAGCGCGCCTGCGGCGTCATAGCAGCCCTCGCCATGGGTGTGTTCCGGCTGCGCGCAGGCCAGTGCTTCTTCTGTCACCGCCGTGCAGGCCCAGCCGCCTGCATTGTGGGTGTGCTGCCCCTCCTGCGCAAAGGCGGTGCCGGGCATCAGCCCCGCCGCCATACACAGCGCCAGCAAACCGGCCGGGAGTCTCTTGTTCATCTACCGTACATCCTTTCTCTGGCAGCGTCCCGCAAGGCAGGCGCACTGCCGAAACACTCTATAATTGTTCTTACGTTGTGCACCGCCGCGTAAAAATAAGCCGGCAAAGCCAGCAAAACAGCGGGATAGAACCAACTGTTATTATAGCACCTCCCCCCGAAAAATCAAGCTTTCTCTGCCACATCTCTACAATTTTGTTGCCGCGCAGGGAGACTGTGCAGGTGCAAAAAGCCCGGCGCAGCCGCTCCGCTCGGGAGCGTGCCGCGCCGGGCACAAAAACAAAGACTCAAGATGTTTGCAGCGGCTTTTTCAGGATGCCCAGCAGCGCGGCGGTCAGCAGCGAGCCGGCCAGCAGCGCCAGCAGAAAACCCAGCGGGTTTTGGATGACGGCGATGAGGAACAGCCCGCCGTGGGGCGCAGGGCAGCCGCAGCGCAGAAACACCGTCAAAACCCCCGCCAGGCCGCTGCCCAGCATGCAGGCCGGGCCGACGCGCAGCGGGTCGCGCAGCGCGAAGGGCAGCGCGCCCTCGGTGACGAAGGAGGCGCCCATGAGCAGGTTTTGCGGCACGGTGCGGCGT
>CALWNS010000131.1 GCA_944382805.1 uncultured Gemmiger sp.
GGTCTTGCTTTGTTTTTGTTTTCACACACTAAGACTAAAGCAAAAAGGCAGGCAGTGCAACCCCTTTGGGGATGTACTGCCTGTCTTTTTTGCTTTTGGCTCGCTGGTGTTTTGCAACGGGCCCTTGTTCATCCGCGGCGGCACGCTTACAGCGCCGGCGGGTCGAATTTCTGTTTGTCGCCCACGTCGATCTCGGCCCCGATCTGCACCTCGATGGCCTGCAGAACGCTGTCCGCGATCAGCGTATGGCGCACGCCGGCCGGCATCGTCACCACGTCGCCGGGGCTTACGGCGCGCACTTCGCCGTCGATCACGGTGCGCCCCATGCCGGACACGATGGTCCAAACCTCGTCCCGGTGCTCGTGGCTGTGGTAGGCCAGCCGCTGGCCGCTGTTCAGCACGATGCGCACGGTGGTGGCCTCCGGCTGGACGTCCAGCACGGTAAAGGACCCCCAGCTCTTTTCGGCAAAGCGGGCTTCGCCCTGTACCTGCTCTACATACGGCTTGATGTGGCTCGAACGCTTTTTGTCACTGACCAGGATGCCGTCGCTGGAAGCCGCCACCACCATATCCTGCAGCCCCATGCACAGGATGGGCAGGTTCAGCTGGTTGATGACGTTCGCATTGCGGCAGGTCTCGTCCATCAGCACCTTGCCGATGGTCGGTTCGCTCATCACTTCGCAGAACGTGTTCCAGGTGCCCACGTCCTTCCATTCGCCGGCATAGCGCATCACGGCAATGTCCGGCTCGGTCTCGGCCACCGCATAGTCAAAGCTGATGCGCTTTTGCAGCGCGTAGTTGGCCTGCAGGTCGGCAAAATGGCGGAAATCTAGCTGCCGGTGCGCCGCTTTGAGCAGGTAGCCCAGCTTAAAGGCGAACACGCCGCCGTTCCACAGCGCGCCGCGGGCAATGTAGCGCGCGGCGGTGGCTTCGTCCGGCTTTTCCTTAAAGCTCACCACCTTGCTCACCGGTTCCTTGCCGGCGGGGATGATGTAGCCGAACTTGGCGCTGGCATAGGTAGGTTCAATGCCCATCAGCGTCAGGTTGGCGGCGTGCGGGCTGCCGGCCAGGTCGGCCATGCGGCGCACCGCGCGGAAGTAGCTGTCGTCCACATACGGGTCCACCGGGCATACCACCACCGGCTCGTCCGGCCGCACGCCCTTTACGTCGGCCAGGTAGGCGCAGGCCAGCACAATGGCGGGGAAGGTATCCCGCCGGCACGGCTCCACGCACACGCTGACCCGGCCGCCCAGCTGGTTTTTGATGGTGCTGACCTGCCGCTTGCCGGTGGCCACCACAATGCTGGCCTGCGGGTCGGCGGCCATGATCTGCCGGTATACCCGCTGCACCATGCTCTCGTGCTCGCCGGCAGCGTTTTTCAGCAGCGGCACGAACTGCTTGGAGCGGATGCTGTTGGAAAGCGGCCACAGCCGCTGCCCGCTGCCGCCCGAAAGAAGGATCAGGTTCACAAAACGGCTCCTTTCCCGTAAAAGTTCTGCCTTTGCTACAGTATACCGCGTTTGCCGCCCGGATGCAAGGCGGTTGTTTGCCCACTTGTTTACAAAAAAGTCACGTTTGCCGCGGCGAAAAACCGCCCCGCGGGGCGGATTCTGCGGTATAATGAAACTATGGAAAAAGCCGCGCCGCCCGGCCGCGCAGCCGGGCGGGCCGGTTTTGCACAAAACAGAACAAAGGAGGCAACTTATGCGCACCATCACAACTTTGACCGAAGCCCTCTTTGCCAAAGACGGCGACGCCCCCGCGCGGGTGGCGCTGCCCCATACCTGGAACAACCTGGACGGCCAGGACGGCGAAGAAAACGGCAGCTACTGGCGCGGCATCGGCAGCTACCACATCGCGCTGCCCGCGCCCACGCCCGGCTGCCGCCAGTACATCGAATTCCGGGGCGCCAACCATGTGGCCATGGTCTACTGCAACGGCCGCGAGATCGGCACCCACCGCGGCGGTTTCTCCACCTTCCGCTTTGAACTGACCGGCGCCATGACGGCGGGGGAAAACATCCTTACGGTCGAGGTGACCAACGCCCCCTCCGAGATCTACCCCCAGATGGCCGACTTTACGTTTTTTGGCGGGCTGTACCGCGCCGTCAACTTTATCGAGGTGCCGGACGCCCACTTTGACCTGCTCAAGTGCGGCACCTCCGGCGTGTTCATCACGCCGCACGCGGCGGGGCTGGTGCGCATCGACGCCTTCCCGATCAACGGCAAGGGTTGCACCGTCAGCGCCGAGCTGTGCGACGCCGCCGGCAACATCGTGGCCCGCGGCGAAGCCCCGGCCAAGAGCCACACCGTGCTCAAGCTGAACGTCGAAGCCCCGCACCTGTGGAACGGCCGCCCCGACCCCTACCTGTACACCGCCCGCGTGCGCCTGATGGACGCCGGCGACGAGATGGACGCCGTGACCGAGACCTTCGGTTTCCGCGGCTTCCATGTAGACCCGGAGCGCGGCTTCTACTTAAACGGCAAGCCCTATCCGCTGCACGGCGTGTCCCGCCACCAGGACCGCCTGGATATGGGCTGGGCCATCACCCCCAAAGAGCACGAGGAGGACATGGCCCTGATCGAGGAGGTCGGCGCCAACACCATCCGCCTGGCCCACTACCAGCACGACCAGTACTTCTACGACCTGTGCGACAAGGCCGGCATGGTCGTCTGGGCCGAGATCCCCTTCATCAGCCGGTTTGACCCCAGCCAGGCCGCGCACGACAACACCATCAGCCAGATGACCGAGCTGGTCGCCCAGAACTACAACCACCCGTCCATCTGCTTCTGGGGAATCTCCAACGAGATCACCATCGGCGGCGAGACCGAGCCGCTCTACCGCAACCTGTGCGAGCTTAACGCCCTGTGCAAGCGCCTGGACCCCAGCCGCCTGACCACCATGGCCGAAGTCAGCATGGTGCCGATGGATTCCGAACACGTCTACATCACCGATGTGCTCAGCTACAACCACTATTTCGGCTGGTATATGGGCGATGTGGCCGATAACGGCCCCTGGCTGGACGAATTCCACAAGAAAAACCCCGACCGCCCGCTGGGCATTTCGGAATACGGGGCCGAGGCCATCCTGACCTGGCACAGCGCCAAGCCGGAAAACCACGACTATACCGAGGAATACCAGGCCTACTACCACCACGAGATGCTCAAGACCTTTGCTGTGCGCCCCTATCTGTGGAGCACCCATGTGTGGAATATGTTCGACTTTGCGGCCGATGCGCGCGATGAGGGTGGCTGCAAGGGACGCAACAACAAGGGCCTTGTGACCTACGACCGCAAGACCAAAAAGGATGCGTTCTTTATCTATAAGGCCTACTGGACTGCCGAGCCGATGGTCCATGTGGCCGGCCGCCGCTTTGCGGACCGCGCCCCCGGCGAGCGCAGCGTGACCGTTTACACCAACCAGCCGGAAGTCACGCTGCTGCTCAACGGCCAGCCCGTGGGCACGCAGCCGGCGGTGGACCACGCGGCGGTGTTCAGCGAACTGCCGCTGCGCGATGGCGAAAACACCGTCACCGCCCGCGCCGGCAGCGTGGAGGATACCATCACCCTGAACGGCGTGGCGCAGCCCAACCCGGGCTACGTCCTGCCGCAGGAGGACGCCCAGGCCGGCAACTGGTTCACGCCGGAGGGCGGCGAGCCGCAGGAACTGGTGTTTAACGAAGGCTGCTTCTCCATCAAGGATAAGATCAAGGATATCCTGGACCACCCGCAGGCCGGCGCCGTGCTGCGCGGCATGATGGAACAGGCCGGCGTAGGGGGAAGTATGCTGGGGATGCTGGGCGGCTTCTCGCTGCAAAACCTGCTCAAGATGGCCGGCAAGAACCTGCCCGCCGGCGCGGCTTTCTTCATAAATGACAAACTGAACAAGATCGCCAAGTAATACGGATTGTATAATGCAAAGGCCGGCCCCGCGGGGCCGGCCTTTGCTGTTGCCCAAAATCACTGTGGCAACTTTTGGGCTGTATTAGGCTGTGTACTGGTGAATGAAAATCAGGCCGACGGCGAACGAATAAATACGGCCAACCGAAGAAAGTATAAAACGGTATTGGTGCATAAAGCAAGGAACACCAGAACCGCCGAAACAACTTTCCACGGCTGTTTTAGCAGCTTTATGTGCGGAGCCAGTCCAACACAAAAAAGCAAGGGGATCGCCATTGGCTGATAGCGAAGATAAGCGCTAACATCTCCCCGCAACAACGAAAGGATAGCCCGTGTTGTCCCGCAGGTAGGGCAGGGAATGTTTGTGATCCAATAGAATGGACAGGGAAGGTCTAAGAAGAAAAAAGCAAGCCAGATCCCGGCCAGTTGACCGATGATCAAAATATGTTTTCTGAGCAAGAGGGCGGTCAAACCAGGCTCATTACTTTATTGAAGTTATAATTTTTGGCTCGCTTGGAGACAGTGAACCAGTCGATGATAGTCAAAATGCCGCAGCAGCCAACCGTCAGCAGCTTCAAAATACCCATACCGGTATCGCCAAGCATAAAGCGATCGATCCCCAAAGTTCCCAGGAAAATGGAGACAAGAAGAAGCGTTGTGGGGTCTTTCAGTTCAATGGTGGAAATCAGAGAAAATTTCTCATCGTCCATTGTGCGCAACTTATCTTTAAGATAAACGTTAAGATAAACGATTTTTTCTTCCGGGAAGAACTTCTGATTTGTCATGATGTACATATCAATTTTTTGTTGATCCAGCATAATAAATCCTCCTCGTTGTTTGAAGCCGCAAAAGTCTTTTACGGTACATTATAAACTATATAGGCATAAAATAGCCTATACAGTTTATTACATAATAGCACGAATGACTATATAATTCAAGTAAAATTTAACTGTATAAGCAGGAAAAAGCAATGGATTACTATGCGATAGGTCAACGGATCCGAAAAACAAGGAAAGCCCGTGCATTTTCACAAGAAGAATTGGCGTCACGCATCGGGATTTCCATGACACATATGAGCCACATCGAAACAGGAAATACCAAGCTCAGTTTGCCGGTATTGGTCGATTTGGCGGCTGCGCTGGAAGTGCGTACGGATGAACTGCTGTATGATGAACACCCACAGGCGCGAAATGCATCGATGGAAAGTTTGATCCGCATACTGAACGGCTGCACCACAAAGCAGTTGGCCGTGATCGAAGATCTTGTTAAAGCTGTTCGGGCAAGTCTGGAACAACATTACTGAAGAATGAAAAAAGACAGACAAAGGCTCCCTTTTGTGGAACCCCTGTCTGTCTTTTGTTGATTGTCGAATTTTTAGTGGTAAGCTTGGCCGTTGTTTTCGCCGCAAGTTCATTCCCCGCCGCTCTCCCGCCGCTTGTCGCGCGCTTTGGCTGCGCCCAGGGCGCGGGGGGCGGCGGCTTTTTCGTCCGGCTGCAGCAGTTTGGCGCGCAGCACGGCGTCCTCGCCAAAGCGGGCGCGCAGCGCGTCGGCGGCGCGGTCCAGCTTTTCCTGCTTTGCGCGCCGCCCCGGGTCGCTGAACAGGTCCAGCTGCTCAAAATTGTCGGTGCCGGTGCGCTCGGCCGTCACGCCCACCAGCCGCACCGGCCGCGCCGGCCAGGCCTGGCGCAGCAGCGCCCGCGCCGTGCGGTACAAAACATCGGTCGAATTGGTCGGGTTTTCCAGCGTGACCTGGTGGCTTTTGCGGCGGCACGCGTTATCCACCAGCTGCACCGTTACCACCCGCGCCGTGCGCCCGTCCATGCGCAGCCGCCCGCCCACCGATTCGCACAGCGCCAGCAGCGTGGCGTCCGCCTCGGCCGGGGCGTTCAGGTCCTGCGGCAGCGTCACGCTGTTGCCGTAGGAGTTGTCCTTGGTCTCCTGCTTGGTCACGGGGTCGCCCTCGCGCCCGTTGGCGTAGTTCCACAGCGTAGCCCCGCGCGCGCCGAACACCTCCACCAGCATCTGGCGCCGCGCGTTGGCCACGTCCCCGATGGTATACAGCCCCAGGTCGTTCAGCCGCTTGACGGCGCTTGGCCCCACGCCGAACAGCTCGCCCGCCGGCAGCGGCCACAGGCGGCGGGGCACGTCCTCCGGCAGCAGCAGGTGGACTTTGTCCGGCTTTTCAAAGTCGCTGGCCATCTTGGCCAGCAGGCGGTTGGGCGCCACGCCGATGTTCACCGTAAACCCCAGCTCCCGCCGCACGCGGCTGCGGATGGCGTGCGCGGTCTCCAGCACCGGGCCGAACAGCGCCTCGGTGCCGGTCATGTCCAAAAACGCCTCGTCGATGCTGTACTGCTCGATGTCGGGGCTGTAGTCGCCCAAAATGCGGATCAGCGCCTTGGAATTCTGCACATACCAGTCAAAATCCGGCGCGACCACCGTCAGGCCGGGGCATTTGGCGCGGGCGGCAAACAGCGATTCCCCGGTGCGCACGCCGTACTTTTTGGCCGGCAGGCTTTTGGCCAGCACCACGCCGTGGCGCTTTTCCTCGTCGCCGCCCACCACGGCCGGGATCGTGCGCAGGTCCACCGCGCTGCCCTCGCGCAGGGCTTTGAGCGCCGACCAGGACAAAAACGCCGAGTTGACGTCCACATGGAAATATACCTTGCCCACGGCCCGCGCCCCCCTTTTTTTGCTTTCCCCCAGTATACCACGCGCACAAACCACTTGCAATCGCGCCGCGGGGCGCGTATACTGTTGGCGTGGCAATGCCACAAATATTGCGCTGTACCTTGTGGAAAGGACGGCAGCAGGAGGCAACTGAATATGAAACAAAACAAAGCGAACACCCGCCGCTTAACGCAGCTCGCGCTGCTGCTGGCGCTGGTGCTCATCATGTCCTACACGCCGCTGGGCTACCTGCCGGTGGGGCCGCTGACCCTCAGCCTGCTCACCATCCCGGTCTCGATCGGGGCCATCGTGCTGGGGCCGGGCGCGGGCGCCGTTTTGGGCGGGGCGTTCGGGCTGACCAGCTTTTTCAACGCCATGCGCGGCGGGGGCAACATGACCAGCATCCTGTTCACCATCGACCCGCTGGCCACCTTTGTGCTCTGCTTTGGCGCGCGGCTGGCCATGGGCTGGCTGTGCGGGCTTTGCTACCGCGCGGTCTGCCGGCTGGCCCCGCAGCGCCGCCGCCTGTGCTGCGCTGCCGGCGGGCTGGCGGCCCCCGTGCTGAACACCGCGCTGTTCATGGGGCTGCTGGTGCTGTTTTTCTATAACAGCGATTACGTCCAGGGCCTTGGCCCGGCCAACCCGCTGGCCTTTGTGGTGGGCATGGTCGGCGTGCAGGGCGTGGCCGAAGCCGCGCTCGGCTGCCTGGTCGGGGCGGCCGTCACCGCCCCGCTGCTGCGCGTGGTACAAAAGTAAAATGTCCGTTTTTCACCGGCCGGCGGCATGGTAAAAAAATATCAAAAAAAACCTGGTTTTACCCACTTGATTTTCCCATCGGCTATAGTATAATACTGTCCGTCCCGTCAGGGGCGGCGCGCAGGTAGAGGGGCGCGCCGCCCGGCGCGGGCGGTTTTATTTTTTGCAGGGTGGGGGAGTTTGCCATGACCAAAGATCTGACCAGCGGGGCGCCGCTGCGCGTCATTGCGCTGTTTGCGCTGCCGCTCGTGCTGGGCAACCTGTTCCAGCAGTTCTATTCGCTGGCCGATACCATCATCGTCGGCCGTTTTGTGGGCGTGAGCGCGCTGGCGTCGGTGGGGGCCACAGGGTCGGTGAACTACCTGATCCTGGGCTTTGCCAGCGGCTTGTGCAGCGGCTTTGCCATCCCCATCGCGCAGGACTTCGGCGCGCGGGACCTGGCGGCGCTGCGCCGCAACGTAGCCAACGCGGCCTGGCTGTGCGCGGGCGGGGCCGTGGTGCTCACGGTCGGCACGGTGGCCCTGACCCGGCCGATCATGCAGCTCATGCAGACCCCGGCCGATATCATCGACGGCGCGTGTACCTACATCGGCTGGATCTTTGCCGGCATCCCGTTCGTATTCTTGTACAATATGGTGTCCGCCATCATGCGCGCGCTGGGCGACAGCAAGACCCCGCTGTATTTCCTGATCCTGACCAGCGCGCTCAACGTGGGGCTGGACCTGTACTTTATCCTCCAGTTCGACATGGGCGTGCTGGGCGCGGCGCTGGCCACCGATATTTCGCAGGCGGTGTCCGGCGTGGCGGGGCTTTTGTATATGATGCGCCGCTTTACCGTGCTGAAAATGCAGCCCGGCGAATCCCGCCCGGAAGCGGCGGTCTGCCGGCGGCTCCTGGCCATGGGCGTGCCCATGGGGCTGCAGTGCAGCATTACGGCCATCGGCAGCGTCATCATGCAAAGCGCGGTCAACGTGCTTGGCTCCACGGCGGTGGCGGCGGTCACGGCGGCCGGCAAGGTGCAAAACCTGCTTTCGGTGCCCATGGAAAGCGTGGGTACGGCCATGGCCACCTATGCCGGGCAGAACCTGGGCGCTTCCAGCCTGGAGCGCGTGCGCCGCGGCACACGCAGCGCCCTGGGCATGATCGTGGCGTATTCGCTGGCGGCGCTGGCGGCGCTGCGCTTCTGCGATGTGCTGATCCTGGGCCTGTTCCTGGATACAAGCGCCGAGCCGACCATCGTGGCCATGGCGCAGGAATATATGCGCATGAACAGCTACTTCTTTATCCCGCTGGGGGCGCTCATCGTCTGGCGCTATGTCATCCAGGGGCTGGGCTACTCCACCCTGGCCATGATGGCCGGCGTGGCCGAAATGGTCGCCCGCACCGTGGTGGCCGTTACGCTGGTGCCGCTGCTGGGCTACTTCGGCGCCGAACTTTCCAACCCGGCGGCCTGGGTGGGGGCCTGCGTGTTCCTGTACCCGGCCTACCGCTGGACCATGCGCACGCTGCAAAACCGGATGCACGCCCGCCGCCTGGCCGCGCTGCACAAGCTGGGCCTGGAGGAACAGGTCTGAACCCCGGCTTTTGCATAAATATGCGAAAATCGGCGCAACCCCTTGCCTCGGGGCGGCAAAAGTTGTATAATCATACTGTTTCCCGCGCGGGATGCGCCGCGCGGCCATACGGAAAGGAAGTCGCGCCCCATGCACAACACCAAAAAACCGTTCCTTACGCTGGAACAGGCGCAGAACATCATTGCCGATGTGCCCACCCCGTTCCATGTGTATGACGAAGCCGCCATCCGCGCCAACGCGCGCCGGGTGCGCCAGGCCTTTGCCTGGAACCCCGGCTATAAAGAATATTTTGCCGTCAAGGCCACGCCCAACCCCTACCTGCTCAAGATCTTGCAGCAGGAGGGCTGCGGCGTGGACTGCTCCAGCTACACCGAGCTGCTTTTGAGCGAAGCCTGCGATTTTTCCGGCCGGGAGATCATGTTCTCCTCCAACGAAACGCCGGTCGAGGATATGCGCAAAGCCTGGGAGCTGAACGCCGTCATCAACCTGGACGATCTGACCCATGTCGATTTTTTGGAGCGGGTGGCCGGCATCCCGCCGGTCATCAGCTGCCGCTACAACCCCGGCGGCGTGTTTGCGCTGGGCAACGGCATCATGGATAACCCCGGCGATTCCAAGTACGGCATGACCGAGGATCAGATGGCCGAAGCCTTTGCCCGCCTGCGGGACAAGGGCGCCAAAGAGTTCGGCATCCACGCCTTTTTGGCCAGCAATACCGTCACCGATGACTATTACCCCGAACTGGCCGGCATCCTGTTCCGCCTGGCCGTGCGCCTGCGGCAGAAAACCGGCGTACACATCGGCTTTATCAACCTTTCGGGCGGCGTGGGCATCCCCTACAAGCCCGGCGAGCGCGGCAACGATATCCTGGCCATCGGTGAGGGCGTACGCCGGCAGTACGAGTCCATCCTGGCGCCGGCCGGCATGGGCGACGTGGCCATCTACACCGAGATGGGCCGCTATATGCTCGGCCCCTACGGCGCGCTGGTGACCACCGCCATCCACGAAAAGCATATCTATAAAGAGTATATCGGCGTGGACGCCTGCGCCGCCAACCTGATGCGCCCGGC
>CALWNS010000132.1 GCA_944382805.1 uncultured Gemmiger sp.
CCAAGGCAAGCGCTCACCGGTGCGGCCGCGCGCGTAAAAACCGTTTGTAGGGGAGGGATTTATCCCTCCCGCAAGCCTTGCCGTATCCGCCACGCCCCCGGGAGGGCCATGGCCCTCCCCTACGAACCCCGGTCACCGCGCAGGCCAATATTTGTAACGAACATAAAAACCATGTGTAGGGCGGGCGTTCACGCCCGCCGCACCGATGAATTTTTCCAAAAATATCGGCGTTCCCGTTTTTTGAATTTTGCCAAGGTGCGGCGGGCGAAATCGCCCGCCCTACAAACCAAGGCAAACGCCCTGCGGTACAGCCGCGCGCGTAAAAACCGTTTGTAGGGGAGGGGCCCGCCCCTCCCGCGAACCCCGCCGCAGCCGCCACGCCCCCGGGAACAATGCAAGGCCGCCTTCCTACTAGGCCCCCTTGTCAAAGGGGGCTGGCTGCGCCGCAAGGCGCAGACTGGGGGATTGCTTACCGGTAAAATGCCGTTCCCGGAAGCCTGCGCAGACTGGGGGTAGCCCGCCTGAGCGGCTATGCCGCGAGATCGCGCATTAGCGCGATGCGGGCTAGCAACGCGCAGCGTTGTTTCCTTAATCACCGCCCGCGAACGCGGGCAATGGGCAAGGGAGAAACGCTGCCTTATTTCCTTAAAACGGCAGTTCAAGGTCGCGCAATCCCTCCGTCACGGCCTGCGGCCGTGCCACCTCCCTTTGACAAGGGAGGCAATGCGCGCCCCCCTATCCCCCGCCGTTTTCCCCCAAAAACACGAAAGGACCCCGCCATGCCGATCCACAACGAAGTCCTCGACCAGCTGGCCGCCCGCCGTTCGGTGCGGGTGTTCACGGGCGACCCGGTCACGCCGGAGCAGCGCGCCGCCATTTTGCAGGCGGCGTTCATGGCCCCCACCGCCGGCTGCCAGCAGCTGTACACCATTTTGGACATCACCGACCCGGCGCTGCGCCGCACCCTGGCCGACCTGTGCGACCACCAGCCCATGGTGGCCGCCGCGCCGCTGTGCCTGGTGTTTTTGGCGGACTGCCGCCGCTGGCCGCGCGCCTACCGCGCCGCCGGGGCCGCCCCGCGCGAACCCGGCCCCGGCGACCTGCTGCTGGCCATGGCCGACGCCTGCATCGCCGCGCAGAACGCCGTGACCGCGGCCGAAAGCCTGGGCCTGGGCAGCTGCTATGTGGGCGATATTCTGGAAAATGCCGAAGCCGTGCGCGCCGCGCTGGCCCTGCCGCCCCACGTGGTGCCGGCGGCGCTGCTGATCTTTGGCGTGCCCACGCCGCAGCAGGCCGCGCGGCCCAAGCCGGCCCGCTTTGCGCCGGAGGCCGTCGTGTGCGACAACACCTACCCCGACCGCACCGAAGCCGCGCTGCGCGCCGACTTTGCCGCCCGCAGCGGCGGCGCGGGCTACGACTTTGACGCCGACCTGCGCGCGTTCTGCGCCCGCAAGTACGACAGCGATTTCTCCCGCGAGATGAGCCGCAGCGCCGCCGTCTACCTGCAAGACTTTTTATAAATACCACACGCAGCAGCCCCGCACGGCGGGGCTGCTTTTCTGCTCTTTGCTTTATTTTATATTATAAAAGGAGCCTTACGCCATGAGCATCGGTAAAATTTTTGCCCACCGCGGCGCCAGCGCCTGCGCGCCGGAAAACACGCTGCCCGCCTTTGCGCTGGCGGCCCGCCAGGGGGCCGACGGCATCGAGCTGGACGTACACCTGACCAAAGACGGCGAGCTGGTCGTCATCCACGACGAAACGCTGGAGCGCACCACCAACGGCGCCGGCCTTGTGGGCGACCACACGCTGGCCGAACTGCAAACCCTGCGGGCGGACAACGGGATGCCCGGCTTTGCCGACGCGCGCATCCCCACGCTGCGCCAGGTGCTGGAGCTGGCCGCCGGGGCCGGGCTGCTGATAAACATCGAGCTGAAAACCGGCGTGCTGCTTTACCCCGGCATCGAGCAAAAGACCCTGGCCCTGGTGGCCGAACTGGGCCTGCAGCGGCGGGTGATCTACTCCTCGTTCAACCACTACACCATCGCGCAGGTGCGCCGCCTGGACCCGCAGGCCGAAACGGCGTACCTGTTTTCGGACATCATCTGCGATGTCGAAGCCTACGCCGCCGCCCGCGGCGTGCGCGGGCTGCACCCGGCCCTGTATGCGGTCAAAATGCCCGGCCTGCTGGACGCCTACCTGCAAAGCGGCCTGGCCGTGCGGGTGTGGACCGTGAACGAAGAGCCGGACCTGCGCGCGCTGCTGGCGCGCGGGGCGGACGTGATCACCAACGACCCCGCCCGCGCGCGGGCCGTGCGCGCCGCCCTGGGCTGAATCAGGCGGCCGGCGCGGCGCCCAGGCGGCGGTACACCTCGCACAGCTTGGCCCCCAGGCGCGGCAGGGCGCGGGCTTCGGCCACGCGGCGGCCGGCGGCGGTCAGGTCGGGCAGCGTGCCGGCCAGGATGGCGGCGGCCAGGGCGGGCCAGTCGGCGTCGGTGCGGGCCTTGTACACGTTTTCGCCGCTGCGCAGCCAGCCTTCGTAAACCGGGATGTCCCGCAAAAGCACCGGCACGCCGCAGGCCAGGGCCTCCAGCACCACGATGCCCTCGGTCTCCTCGTGGCTGCAAAAGCAGAACAGGTCCGCGCCGCAGTAGGCGTCGCGCAGTTCGGCCTGGCTGACAAAGCCGGCAAAGCACAGGTTGGCCGGCGCGGCGGCCATGGCGCGGCGCACGGCGGCCGGCACCAGCGCCGGCGGGGTGTAGCCGTACCAGAAAAACCGCACGTCCGGCAGCGCGCGGGCCAGGGCGATGAACTCCAAAATGCCCTTGCGCTGCATAAAGTGCCCGGCGCTGACCACGGCTTTCTGCCCTTCGGCCAGGCCGCGCGCCCGGCGCCAGGCGGCCCGCCGCGCGGCGGACGGCGCAAAAAACGCGGTGTACACCCCGTTCGAAAGCGCCAGCACCGGCCGGCGCAGCCCGTAGCCCAGCAAAATGCCCTGCGCGTAGGGCGTGGGGGTCAGCACCACGTCCCCGCAGTTGTAGCAAAAGCGCAGCCACCGCCCGAACAGCGGGGCCAGCGCGTTGGAGCCGACGAACGAATCGCGGAAGTCCTGCTCGGTCGAATGGCCGTAAAACACGACCCGCTCGCCGCGGCGGCGGGCGCGCAGGGCGGCCAGCGGGGCGTCCGGCAAAACGGTGTTGATGTGTACGGCGTCGGCCGGCAGCCGCCAGTCGGTCACGACCTCGACCCCCGCGGCCAGCAGCATGGCCCGCTGGTGCGCCACCGCCTGCCCCACGCCGCTGCGCCGCACCAGCCCCAGCGACCCCGTGTATAAATGTACGCGCATAAATAAGCTCCTTTCCTCTTTGGCCCCCTCACGCCCACAACCCCAGCAGCCTTTGCGCCACCAGGGTCAGGCCCAGGCTGTACAGCGCGATGGAAAACGGCTTGCACAGCAAAATGATGGCCGTGTACACCTGCCAGCGCATGGCGGTGGTGCCGGCCAAAAAGCACAAGTAATCGTCCGGCGCTACGGGGATAAAGATCAAAAACGCGAACCACCGCGCAAAACGGTCGTGTTCGGCGGCCCAGCGGTCGTACTTTTCCACCAGGGCGCGGGGGAACATCCGGTACAGCAGCGGCCGCCCGCAGCAGCGCGCAATGCCGAACGCCGCCAGCGAGCCCAGGCAGATGCCCAGATAGTTGTACGCAAAGCCGTGCCACGGCCCAAACAGCACCACCCCGGCCAGGCACCCCAGCCCGCCGGGCAGCACGGGCACCACCACCTGCACGGCCTGGAACGCCACAAACAGCGCCGCCGCCCACGGGCCGACCGGCGCCAAAAACGCCTGCAGCGCCTCGCGCGAGCTTAGCAGCCCCGCGCGCCACATCCACACCCCGGCCGCCAGGCAGAACGCGAACCCCAGCGCCGAGACCGCCTGCATCGGGTTGCGCGCCAGCGCCGCCAGCGCGCGGCGCAGCCAGCCCCCGCCCCTTACGCGCGGCATGGCGCCCACCCCCTTTGCGCGGCGCGCTGCGCCTGTTTTTGCCGCAGCGCCGCCGCATACAGCGCCTGCGCCCGCGCGCCGAACGCCTGTTCGCCAAACGCTTCGGCCCCGGCGGCGGCCCGTGCGCCCAGCGCGCGGCGGGCGGCCGGGTCGGCCAGCAGCGCGCGCACATGGGCCTCCAGTTCGGCCGGCGTGCGGTACTGCCAGCCGTTGCGCCCGTTTTCGATCACGCCGTCCAGGCATTCGTCGGCCCGGCACACGGCCGGCAGCCCGGCGGCCAGCGCCTCCAGGTAGGTCAGCCCCTGCGTCTCGCTGGTGGAGGCGCTTACGAACACATCCGCCGCCGCATAGTACAGCGGCACTTCGGCCGGGTCGGCCATGCCGGCAAACACCACGTCCAGCCCGGCGGCTTTGGCCTGCAGGCGGGCGCGGTCGGGGCCGTCGCCCACCAGCAGCAGCGCGGCGTTCGCGCCGCCGGCCCGTAGCCGGGCGGCCAGCGCCAGCAGTTCGTCCAGGTTTTTCTCCCGCGCCAGGCGGCCCAGGTACAGGATCACCCCCCGCCCGGCCAGGCCCAGGCGCGCGCGCAGCGCGGCCGCGGCCGCGCGGTCCGCCCGGGCAAAGCGCCGCACGTCGATGCCGGTGGGCAGCAGCGCCACCGGGCAGCCCACGCCGTAGCCGCGCAGCAGGCGCGCCACCTTGGGGGTAGGGGCGGCCAAAACGTCGCACTGCGCGGCAATGTGCCGCGTAAACGCGCGCACCGCCGCCGCGCCCCACCGCCGGCTGGGCGAAAAGTAATGGGTGTAGTCCTCGTACACGGTGTGGTAGGTGTGTACCAGCGGCGCGCCGCAGGCCCGCGCAATGCGCCGCGCCGGGCCAAAGGTGCCGAATTCGCACTGGGAATGCACCACATCCGGCCCCCAGGCGGCCAGCTCCCGCAGCACGGCGCCCGCCCCCGGCGCGCACAGCCGCGCCCCGGGGTAGACCCAGCCGGCGTCCACCGAGCCGAGCGCCCACACGCCCCCCGCCGCCGCGGCGCGCGGGCCGGCGGCCAGCGTAAGCACGCGCACCTCGTGCCCGGCGGCCAGCAGCTGCCGCCGCAGCGCCAGCACCGAGGTGACCACCCCGTTTACGGCCGGGGCATACCAGAGCGTTGTGAGCAGGATCTTCATCTTCCGTTCCCTCCTTGGGTGTTCCTGCCCATTCAAACGAACCTGCGGGCCGCGTTTTTGCACCCGCCGCCCCGCGCCCCGCCCCAAAAGCGCAAAACCAGCGCCCGGGCGTGTTTTTTACATATGTAAATTTTGGAAAAAGCGCAAAAACGCCCGGCGCGGGGGCGAACCGCGCCGGGCGTTTGCTTTGCTTTTGAACTTTTTGGTTTATTTGCGGCCGCGCTGCAGGTCGATCCAGGCCAGGTCGCCGCGTTCCAGGCCGTGGATGAGCACCTCGGCCGTGGCGATGTTGGTGGCCACCGGGATGGTGTGCATATCGCACAGGCGCAGCAGCGTGACGGCGCTCGGCTCGGTGGGGCGGGCGCCGACCGGGTCGCGGAAGAACAGCAGCATATCCACCTCGCCGCAGGCGATCATGGAGCTGACCTGCTCCGACCCGCCGCGCGCGCCGGGGTACAGGCAGCGCACCGGCAGGCCGGTGGCGGCGTGTACCACCTTGCCGGTGGTGCCGGTGGCGACCAGCTCGTGCTGGGACAAAATGCGCACATAGGCGGTGCAGAACTGGATCATCAGTTCTTTGCGGGTATCGTGGGCGATCAGGGCGATCCTCATGCGGCAGGGTTCCTCCTTTAGGACATACTACCTTACTATAATACGGGAACTTGGGGCAAAATGCAAGCAGGCCGCGCATTTTCTACAAATAGGTCAGCCAAATTTTGGCAAAACCGCGCGGGGCGGCCATGGTATAATAGGGTATATCATAAATCAGGCGGGCAACCCGCCGAAAGGGGAGATCTTTGTATGAAGCGCAGTGCGCAGACCGTGATCCGTGAAGGCGCGTACTACACCATTGCCGCCGCCAACGGCCGTGTGCTGGAAGTGGCCGATTTCAACACCGAGAACGGCGCTTCGGTCCGTTTGTGGAGCTACGAGGGCCAGCCCTGGCAGCAGTGGGCTTTTGAGGAAACGGCGGACGGCCAGTACCGCATCCGCAACCGCTTTACCGGCAAGGTGATGGACCTGGCCATGAGCGGCGTGGTCAACGGCACCTGGGTCCACCAGTGGAGCGCCACGACCGGCGCCGGCCAGCGGTGGGAGATCGTGCCCGCCGGCGGCGGGGTCAAGCTGCGCAACGTGCTGGCGGACAAAACGCTGGACCTGGTGGGGATGCGCATGGACAACGGCGCCCAGGCGCAGATCTGGCAGGACGTGAACGGCGAAAACCAGATCTGGCGCATCGAACCGGTGCCGGACAAGCTGCTGCAAAAGGAAGCCCCGGCCCCCGCCCCGCGCCGCGCCGCCAAAACGGCCAAACCCAAAACCACCCGCACCCAGACCGGCAAGGGCGACAAAGCCAAGAAAACCGGCAAAGGCAGCCGCCGCGCCGCCAAATAAGGGGGCAAGGGGCATAGCGCCGGCCATGTTTTGCGCCGGACGTAAAGGCCATGTGTAGGGCGGGCGTTCACGCCCGCCGCACCGATGATTTTTGCAAAAAAATATCGGCGTTCCCCGTTTTTTGGATTTTCCCAAGGTGCGGCGGGCGAAATCGCCCGCCCTACAATGCAAGGCAAACGCGCCGCGGAACGGCCGCGCGCGTAAAAAACATATGTAGGGGAGGGGCACGCCCCTCCCGCGGGGCCTTGCGGCAACCGCCACGCCCCCGGGAGGGCCATGGCCCTCCCCTACGAACCAAGGCAAAGGCTCCGCTGAATGCTGACGCGCGCAAAGGCCATTTGTAGGGAACGGTCTTGACCGTTCCGCGAACCTTGCCGCAACCGATACGCACCCGGGAGGGATAAATCCCTCCCCTACAAACCACGGCCGCCGCGCGGCACATATTTTACAACAAACGCAAACTTTCCGCCGCAGCCCGCCGCCCGCATCGTCCCCCATACGCCAAAGCAGCCGCCCGGCTTTTGCCGGGCGGCCGCTTTTGTTTTATTCTTTTAATCCCCGATCCAGTCGCTGAGCTTGTTCACGCTCGCCTCGCTGCCGGAAACGAACATACAATCGCCCGCGCGGAACACGTAGTCCGGGTGGACGCTTTCCAGCACGTCCGGGCCGTTGACGATGGCGATGATGTTCAGCCCAAACTGCGCGCGCAAATTAGTTTCGGCCACCGAATGGCCCACCATCTTGTCCGGCACGGCGAACTTGGTAATGTTGATCTTGGCGCTCAGCTGGATAAAGTCCAGCACGCGCGAACTTTCCAGCCGCTTGGCCAGGCGCACGGCCATGTCGCGCTCCGGGTACACGACCTCGGCGCCCAGGCGGCGCAGGATCTCGCCGTGCTCGGCGCTGGTGGCCTTGGCAATGACCTTTTTCACGCCCATGTCCACCAGGTTCAGCGTGGTCAGGATGGAAGGCTCCAGCTGCTCTCCGATGCACACCACCGCCACATCGCAGTTCTGGATGCCCGTTTCGGCCAGCGTGGCCTTGTCCAGGCTGTGTACCACCAGGGCGTTGTCGGTCTGTTCGCGCAGCAGGCGCACCTTTTCCTCGTCGCTGTCGATCACCAGGATGTCGGCGCCGGCGCTGGCCAGCTCGTTGGCCAGCGCCATGCCAAAGCGGCCCAGGCCCACGATGCCGTAAGAAAGTTTTTCGTTTTTCGGTTTGCCAAACATAGGTTTTTCCCTCCGTAGTGTTCTATCCGCTTGCTCAGCCGATGGCGATGTTGCCCTCCGGGTACTGGGTCAGCTCGCCGCGGGTAAAGTACCACAGCGAAGCCACCGTCAGCGGGCCCAGGCGGCCGATATACATGATAAAGATGCTCAGCAGCTTGCTGGGCACGGTCAGCCCGCCCGTGATGCCGGTGGAAAGGCCCACCGTGCCGAAGGCGGAAACGATCTCGAACAAAATATCGCGCAGGTCCAGCTGCGGTTCGAACACGCTCATCAGGTAGGTGCCGGTCACCACCACGCCCAGCGCCAGCAGCGTGATGACCGCCGCTTTGCGGAACGCCTCGCGCGGGAGCGAATAGCGGAACGCCTTTTCGCTGTGGTTGGTGGCCGCCGCCTTGATGCCCTGCAGCAGCGAGAAGAAGGTGGTGGTCTTGATGCCGCCGCCGGTAGACCCCGGCGAAGCGCCGATGAACATCAGCAAAATAAGCACCAGCAGGCCGGAGGTGGAAAACTCGCCCAGCGCGTAGGTGGAAAAGCCGGCCGTGCGGGCGGACACGCTGTGGAAAAACGCGCCCAGCCAGGTGATGTCCTCGGTCGCTTTCAGCAGCAGCGTGCCGCTGATGAGCAAAAACGCCGTGGTGGAAAGCACGACCTTGGTGTGCATGGAAAACTTTTTCCAGTTTAAGCGCGTCTGCCACATCTCGCGTATGACCAGAAAGCCGATGCCGCCAAAGATGATCAGCGCGCAGGTGACCAGGTTGAGCAGCACGTCGCTCTGGTAGGGGATCAGGTTGGTGCCGCCGCCCAGGATGTCAAAGCCGGAGTTGTTGAACGCCGCCACCGAGTGGAAGATGCTCAGCCCGATGGCCTTGAGCGGCCCGCGCGTCATGGCGAAAGAGGGGTAGCTCAGCAGCGCGCCCAGGCCCTCGATCAGCAGGGTGGTGGCAAAGATGCTGCGGACAAACTGCACGATGCCGCGCCCGGAATCCAGGTTCATGGCCTCGCGCACCACGGTGCGCCCGCGCAGGTTGACCTTGCGGCCCATCAGCAGGATGATGCCCGCGCCCACGGCGGTCACGCCCAGGCCGCCCACCTGGATCAGCGCGCCCAGGATGAACTGCCCCACGGGGGTAAAGGTATCGCCGGCGTCCACCGCGATCAGGCCGGTCACGCAGACCGCGCTGGTGGAGGTATACAGCGAATCGATGTAGGCCAGGTCCACGCCCGGCCGCACCGAAAACGGCATGATCAGCAGCAGCGACCCCAGCAGGATCACGCCCGCAAAGCCCAGCGCAATGATGCGGGCGGGGCTTAAATGCCGTTTGACTTTCTTGCTTTCCATTTTCTTCTCCTTGGGTATGGGGGCGGGCTACTCGCTGTACATACGGTAGCCCACGCCCAGCTCGTTGTAGATATAGGGATTTTCGCCCGGGCGGGCGCCCAGTTTTTTGCGGATGTTGTCCATGTTCACCTGCAGCTTTTTCACACTGCCGGCGTCCGCCGCGCCCCACACGCCCTGGATCAGCGCGCTGTAGGTCATCACCTTGCCGGCGTGCTGCGCCAGCAGCGCAACGATGTTGAACTCGTTCTGGGTCAGGCGCACATCGGCCCCGTCCAGCGTGACGGTGCGCGCGTCAAAGTTGATGACCAGCCCGCGCACGTGGAACACCTCGCCGGGGGCGGCGGCCGCGCTGCGCGCCGCGCGCAGGGCCGCGCGCACGCGGGCCAGCAGCTCGGCGGTGCCAAAGGGCTTGGTGATGTAGTCGTTGGCGCCCATATCCAGCGCCGCCACCTTTTCGCTTTCGTCGCTGCGGGCCGAAAGCACCACGATCGGCACGGCGCTGCCCGCCGCGCGCACCGCGCGGATCAGCGCGCCGCCGTCCATATCCGGCAGGCCCAGGTCCAGCACGATCAGGTCCGGGTTGTGGGAGGCCGCCACCAGCCGCCCCTGCGTGCAGGTCTCGGCGGTCAGCACCTGGTAGCCGTTGCTTTCCAGTATGGCGGCGATAAAGCTGCGGATGTTGGCCTCGTCGTCCACGATCAGCACCTTGTACTTGTTGTTGCTCACGCTCTAGCCTCCTTTGCGGGTTCCTCCTCCAGCGCCAGCCAGAAGCGGAACACAGCGCCGCCCTGGGGCCGGTTTTCGGCGGTGATGTCCCCGCCGTGCGCCCGGACGATGGTGGCGCACACCGAAAGCCCGATCCCCATGTTTTTGCCCCCGTCCGCGCCCTCCATGCGGCCGCTGAACAAATCGCCCAGCCGTTCGCGCGGCAGCCCGCAGCCGTCGTCCGCCACCTCGAACACCGCGCGCTGCCCTTGGCAGGTCACGCGCAGCCACAAATGGCGCATCCCGGCCGCGTGCTGCACGGCGTTTTCCAGCAGGTTGATCAGCACCTGTTCGATCAGCACCGCGTCCATCGGCACGGCCAGGAACTCGTCCGGGATGCTCACCTCCACCCCCTGGCCTGGGTAGCGCTTGCGGAACTTGATCAGCGCCGCGTCGTCCAGCTCCTCCAGCACGGTGGGGGTCTTGACGATGTGTACCCGCCCGCCGTCGATGCGGGTGACCGAAAGCAGGTTTTCCACCATGCGGATGAGCCATTCGGCCTCCTGCCGCACCTCGCCCAGCAGCTTGACCTGCTGAGCTTTGGGCAGCTTGTCGTAGTTTTCGATAATGGCGGAGCACGAGCCGTAGATGGTGGTCAGCGGCGTGCGCAGGTCGTGCGAGATGGCCCGCAGCAGGTTGGCGCGCATGGTCTGGCGGGCCACTTCGCTGCGCACCTGTTCCTGGCGGCGGCGCTGCACGGTCAGCGTGCTGGTGGCGATGGTGACCACCAGCATGACGAACGCGGCCACCACGTTTTCCGGCAGGGTGAGCGAAAGGGTAAAGTAGGGCGCGGTGAACGCATAGTTGACCGCCAGCACGCTGACAAGCGAAGCCGCGATGCCGTAGGCGTAGCCGTCGGTGAACAGCGAGACCAAAAACACGGCCAGCACAAACAGCGCGGGCACCACGGCATCGGTGGTCATGAACTCCTGCAAAAGCAGGCTGGCCAGCAGCGCGCCGGCCAAGATCAGCGCCGTCAGCGCCGCGCAGCGCAGCACGCGGCGCACATCCGTATGGGGCAAGCCACCCCCTCCTTTCGCGCAAAAATATAGCCGTGCTCTTTGCCTCCCTTGTCAAAGGGAGGTGTCGCGGCCGCAGGCCGTGACGGAGGGATTGCGCTGCCTTGAAATGCCGCTTAAGGAAATAAGGCCGCGTTTCTCACTTGCCCATTGCCCGCGTTCGCGGGCGGTCATTAAGGAAACAACGCTGCGCGTTGCTAAACCGCATCGCGCTAACGCGCGATCTCGCGGCATAGCCGCTCAGGCGGTTTACCCCCCAGTCTGCGGCTTGCGCCGCAGCCAGCCCCCTTTGACAAGGGGGCCTGCCAGGCCCGGCGCAAAGACATGGCCGCGCGGCAGCCGCATCCTGTAGGGGACGATGCTTGCATCGTCCCGCGGGGCGCAGCGGCTGCGGCAAACTTCCTCGGGAGGGGCGTGCCCCTCCCCTACATATAATTTGTGCGCGCGTTGCCGTGCCGCAGAGCGTTCGCCTTGGTTCGTAGGGAACGGTCTTGACCGTTCCGGGGGCGTATTGGTTGCCGCAAACGCTCCCGGGCCGATGCAAGCATCGGCCCCTACAAATGACTTGTACGCCCGTTGTCATTCCGTAGAGATTTTGCCTTGCCCCGTAGGGCGGGCGATTTCGCCCGCCGCACCTCGGAAAAATCCAAAACGCGGGAAACGCCGATATTTTTAAAATATCATCGGTTCGGCGGGCGTGAACGCCCGCCCTGCAAGCGGATTCTGCGCCCGCCGCACCCCCGCACTGCGGCTATTATACCACACCCCCGGCAAAGATGCAGTAAAGACGGCGCCCGGCGCAAAAAACCGGCCCCGCAGCAAAAACGCCGCGGGGCCGCAGGGCAAACTTATTCGGCCGCTTCGGCGCGGCTGCAATCGGCGCACAGGCCGGTCACCAGCAGGCTGTAGCGCTCCACGCGCACGCCCTGGCACTGGGCCAGCAGGTCGGCCACCGGCTGGGTGGGGATTTCCAGGTTCACCACCTTGCCGCATTTGCGGCAATACAGGTGCGCATGGGGGTGCGGCTCCCAGTCAAAGCGGTCCGGCTCGCCGGATACCGACACCCGCCCCAGCACGCCGGTCTCCACCAGCAGGTTCAGGTTGCGGTATACGGTGCCCAGGCTCAGGTGGGGGTTTTTCGGCCGGATGATGCGGTACAGCTCGTTCGCCGTCAGGTGCTGCTTTTGCTGCATCACCGTGTCCAGGATGGTCTGCCTTTGCCAGGAATAATTCATTTTGTCACGCCCCTTGCGTATCGATTTTTAAGTGCGGGAAATAAAACTTCCTACCTCTTTTTTATCATACTCGGTTTTATCGCCCGCGTCAAGCAGATTTTTTGAAATAGTATCCCGTTTTGACAAAAGTTTGCCCCCGCCTGCTTGCGGGGACAGGCGGGGGCGTTTGGGGTATCGTTTTGGTGTGAGGAGGAATCATGTTCCAGGGTACGGTTACGGCTCCGTCCCTGTGAGTATAGAATACCCAATACATAAGAAGATTCTATGATGTGCGTGTTAACTTTCTGTTAATTCGCGCTGCGGCCTACACCGCGCCGTAAATGCCCCGCACGCTCACCTCGCCGGTGAACACGCGGCGCGCGCCGCCGCCGTCCTGCTCCACCACCAGGCGGCCGGCCTCGTCCACATCCACGGCCACGCCCGCGCCGCCCGGGTACCGCACCCGGCGGCCCAGGTTGACGCAGGCGGCTTTGTACGCCGCGCGGCAGGCGGCAAAGCCCTCGCGCTCAAAGGCATAAATATCGCGGTCGAACGCAAAATCGGTCAGGTCGGCGGCCAGGGCCGCGGCGTCGGCGGCCGGGTTTACCGCCGCGCCGGCCAGCGCCAGGCTGGTGGCGTGCGGCAGACCGTTTTGGGCAAAGTAGTCCGCCGGCTGCGCCAGGTTCACGCCCACGCCGCACAAAACGGCCCGCGGCCCGCCGGGGCCGGGGCCTTGGCAGCTTTCGCACAGGATGCCCGCCACCTTTTTGCCGCCCAGCAAAAGGTCGTTGGGCCACTTGATCTGGCACTGCACGCCGTAGCGGCGGCGCAGCGCCGCGGCCACGGCCAGGCTGGCGTACAGCGGCAGCGCGCCGGCATCGGCCAGTTCCAGGCGCAGGACCGCCGTGTAGTACAGCGCCCGGCCGGCGGCGTTGTGCCACGCGCGGCCCAGCCGGCCGCGGCCGGCGGTCTGGTTCAGGGTATACACGCCGCCCACCGGGCCAAAGCGGTCCAGGTGGGCCTTGGCCCAGGCGTTGGTGCTTTCGGCCTGCGGCAGGTACACCAGCGTGTTGATGCCGCCGCTCATACGTCCTGCGGCACGCGCTTCCAGCAAAACGCGCATTCGCCGCCCTCCACCGTGATCACGCCGTAGCTGCCGGTATCGCGCAGGCTGCCGGGGTTGAACAGCGCCGGCTGCCCGGCCAGCGCCGGCTGCAGGCGCTGGCGGTGGGTGTGGCCGTACAGCACCACGTCCGCCCCGCGGGCCAGGCCGGTCTCGGCCAGGCGGTCGGTGCCGGTCTTGGCGCCGTACAGGTGGCCGTGGGTATAAAAGAACAGCACCCCGGCAAAGGGGGCCAGGGCTTCGGCCGGGTCGGGCGCGCCCACGTCGCAGTTGCCGCGCACGCGGTAGATGGGGTAGGGCGGCTGCGCCCGCTCCTGGGTCAGGGCCTGGTCCAGGTCGTACAGCCCGTCGCCTAAAAAGAACAGCGCGTCGGCCGTTTCGCTGCGCAGCAGCCAGCGCAGCCGGGCCACGCGCCCATGCGTATCGCTCACGACCAGAATGCGGCAGCTGTCCCCCGCCATGGTCATTCCTCCTGTCCGCGGCGCGGGGCCTGCCCCCGCACCAGTTCTTTGTATACCTCCCCCTTGCTGTAGGGGGTGCCCGCCGCCGCCTGGCGGGCCGCCGCGGCGGGGGCCAGGCCGCCCGCCATCAGCTGCCGGGCCGCGGCCGCGGCGTCGGCCAGGGTGGGCGCCTGGGCGGCGTCCGGCTCCGCTTGCGGCGCGCCGGCCAGCACCAGCACAAACTCCCCGCGCGGCTCCTCGGCCGCATAGCGGGCGGCGGCTTCGCCCAGCGTGGTCTTAAAGATCTCCTCGTGCAGCTTGGTCAGCTCGCGGCACACCGTCACCGAGCGCTGCGCCCCGCACGCCGCGGCCAAATCGGCCAGCGTAGCGCGCAGTTTGTGCGGCGCTTCGTACAAAATCACGGTGCGCGGTTCGCGGGCCACCTCCTCCAGCCGGGCGCGGCGCTCCTTTTTGGGCATGGGCAAAAACCCTTCGAACACAAAGCGGCCGGTTTTCTGCCCCGATACCGCCAGCGCCGTCACGCAGGCCGTGGCCCCCGGCACCGGCGTCACGCGGATGCCGCGCGCGATGGCTTCGGCCACGATCTGCTCGCCGGGGTCGCTGATGCAGGGCATCCCCGCGTCGGAGCACAGCGCGCAGCTCTCCCCCGCCTCGATGCGCGCCAAAATCGCCGCGCCGTGGTGCAGCGCGTGCTCGTAGTAGCTGACCAGCGGCTTTTTCAGCCCCAGGTGGTTCAGCAGGCGCAGCGTCACGCGGGTATCCTCGGCCGCCACAAAGTCCGCAGCGGCAAAGGCGGCCGCCACGCGCGGGGGCATATCGTCCAAATTGCCGATGGGCGTCGCCACCAGGTACAGCGTGCCGGGCATGGCTTATTCCTCCGGGCGGGCCACGGCGGGGGCTTTGCGCCCGCCGCGCAGGTAGGTACATTCGGTGCGGTGGTAGGTCTTGGGGGCCAGGCTTTCCACGTTGCTGCGCACCTTCAGCATACCGGAAACGACGTTCGCCTCCACCACGGTGCCCTCGCCGTCCGGCGTGCGCACCACGCTGCCGGGCTGCGGCGTGATGGAGTTCAGGTACTCGTAGCTTTTCTGCTCATAAGCCAGGCAGCACATCAGCCGCCCGCAGGCGCCGCTGATCTTGGTGGGGTTGAGCGAAAGCCCCTGTTCCTTGGCCATCTTGATGGACACGGGCTGGAAGTTTTTCAAAAACCGGCTGCAGCAGAACGGCTGCCCGCACACGCCCAGGCCGCCCAGCATCTTGCTTTCGTCCCGCACGCCGATCTGCCGCAGCTCGATGCGGGTGTGGAACCGCGCGGCCAAATCCTTGACCAGTTCGCGGAAGTCCACGCGGTTGTCCGCCGTAAAGTGGAACACCAGCTTGCCGCGGTCCAGCGTGTATTCGGCGTCGATCAGCTTCATCTGCAGTTTGTGCGCGGCAATGCGCTGTTCGCACACGGCAAAGGCGCTGCGCTCGTCGGCGCGGTTCTGGCGCATCCGGCGCACGTCCACGCCGTCGGCCTGGCGCAGCACGGGTTTTATTTCCCGCGCAAAGCCGGTGTCGGGCAGTTCGTGCGGCGCGCGCACCACCTCGCCGCATTCCACGCCGCGGGCGGTCTCCACCACCACATAGTCCCCGGCCTGGGGGGCCAGGGCGCCGGGGTCGAAATAATACGAACGTCCGCTTTCCTTAAAGCGTACCGAGATCACTTTCATGTCTGTTTCCTTATATCGTATCGTAGTCTTGCGTGGCCTGCGCCGCCAGCAGCGTCAGGGTCAGGCGCAGGTTGGCGTTGGCGGTCAGGGCGGCCGCGGCGTTCTGCACCGCGCGGCCCAAAGCGGCGGCGCGCTCCGGCTGCAGCCCGTCAAAGCCGGGGCGGCGCAGCGCGGCCCCGGCGGCCGCGGCGGCCTGTTCCAGCAGGCGGGCGGCGGCTTCGCGGTCCTTTTCGCAGCCGGCCAGCAGGGCGGCGGCGCGGTAGGTATCGCGGCTTTGCACATGGCGGCACAGCTCGCGCGCGGCGGCGCGGGCGGCCTTTGCGGGCGGGTCGGTCATGGCGCGCAGCGCCGCGCCGATGCGCCCGCCGTACAAAAACGCCAGGTCGGCCGCCTGGCGCGCGTCCAGCGCGGGCAGGGCGGCGCGCAGCGCGGCGGCGCATTCGTCCGCCGGGGCCGGGGCCACCGTGTACGCCGCGCAGCGGCTGCGGATGGTGGGCAGCACGGCGGCCGCGCTGGCGGCCGTGAGCAAAAACAGCACGCCGGCGGGCGGCTCCTCCATGATCTTGAGCATCGCGTTGGCCGAAGAGCCGTTGAGCGCCTGCGCGCCGTAGATGAACAGCACGCGGCCGGCCGCGTCGGCCGAAAGCGCGCTGCGCTGGATCTTTTCCCGCGCTTCGCGGATGCGCTCCACCCGGATCTGGCCGGAGGCGCCCTCGCCCCGCACGGTCAGGCACTCGCTGTCCTCGCCGCGCAGCACGGCCTCGGCGTGGGGGCCGCCGGCGGGGTTCAGGTAGTCCGCCGCCAGGCAGCGCGCGGCAAAGCCCGCCCCGCACCCCGGCTCGCCCACCAGCAGCACGCTGTGGGGCAGGCGGCCGGCGCGCAGGGCGGCGGCCAGGTCCTGTTTGAGCGCATGGTTGCCGGCCAGGCGGGCCAGCATCCCGGCTTGCGGTTCGCTCACAGCTTTTCGAAGCGCTCGACGTTGGTCACGAACACGGTCGCGCCGCCCACCGTGACCTCGATGGGCATGGCGCTTTCCAGCCCCAGCCCGATGGAGGCCGCGCCGGGCACGATCTCGGTGCGCTGCTTGCAGCACTTGGCGATGCAGGCGATGCAGGCGTCCACGCGCTCGTCCTCGGTGCCGATGAGCAGGGTCATGTTGCCCGCCATCAGGAAGCCGCCGGTCGTGGCCAGGCGGGTGACGTAGAACTTGTTGCGCAGCAGTTCGTTGCACACCGCCTTGGAGTCCTCTTTGTTTACGATCGCCGTGATCAGTTTCATAAAAAATACCTCCCAGTGTATAAAATGACGAAATAAAGGCCGCGCGTCAATCGCGCGTTTTTACCGCTTCCACTTTTTCTCCCATTCCTTGCGGCGGCGGTAGCCGGTGATGCGCTCGCGGCACCAGGCGTACATCTCCGGGCCGAAGAACAGCAGGAACCCGGCCAGGCCGAACAGCAGGCTGATGCGGCCGGAAAGCGTGTTGAAAACAAATTGCAGCGCCCACACCGCGGCGGCCGCCCAGCCCAGCCACTTGACCTTGAGCGGGATGATAAAGAACAGCAGCACCTGCTGGTCCGGCCACATCCAGGCATAGGCAAAGAACAGGCTCAGGAACAAACCCGAAGTACCGGCCGCGCCGGTCAGCAAACAGCTGCACACGGCGCCCAGCATCCCGGCCAGCCAGTACACGGTAAAGCGGAAGTCGCCCCACGCGCGGGTCAGCGCATTGCCCACCCACCAGTAAAAGTACAGCTCCAGCAAAAACCACAGCGGGCTGGTGTTCAGCGTGGGCACGAACACAAAGGTGACGAGCCGCCACACCTGCCCCTGCAGCAGCGGCGCGCGCAGCAGCGGCAGCAGCGTGTACAGCCGCTGGTCCACAAACATGACCAGGAACCACACCGCGATCTGGCCGATCAGCACGGCGTTGAGCAGGTAGGGGATGCCGCAGTTCCCATAGCGGCGTTCCAGTTTATCGATCCAGCGCATAGGCCCTCCTTGGCCGCCGGGCGGCGGGCGCAAACTTTGTACCCTATATTTTAGCATCTTTGCCCGCACAGTTCAACAATTAGTTGTCGAAACCCGGCCCGCGCGCCGCCGGGCGGGCCGGGCGGCGCATTTCGGCGCTGCTGCAACCAAAAACGGGGCGGTTTTCCACCGTTTCCACAGGGTTTTCAACATTTTCAACGTGAAAAAGCCCTATACGCGGTGGATAACCGCCCCGCCCTGTTTTCAATTTGTAATATCCGGCCCGTTTACAGCCGGGCCACGCACTCGATCTCGACCAGCGCGCCCTTGGGCAGCGCGCCGACCTGGAAGGCCGCGCGCGCAGGGAACGGCGCGGCGAACGCCTTGGCGTACTCCTCGTTCATGGCGGCAAAGTCGTTGATGTCCTGCAGCATGACGGTGGTTTTGACCACCCGATCCAGGCCGGTGCCGGCGGCCTGCAAAATGGCGGCCAGGTTGCGCAGGCACTGGCGGGTCTGGGTGCGGATGTCCGCCCCGGCGAACGCGCCGGTGGCCGGGTCGATGGGGATCTGGCCCGAAACATAGGCGAACCCGCCCGCGCACACGGCCTGGCTGTAGGGGCCGATGGCGGCGGGGGCGTCCTGTGTGTGGACGGCGGCAAGCGGCTGAACTGC
>CALWNS010000133.1 GCA_944382805.1 uncultured Gemmiger sp.
ATCAAGCCGGTGCCGCTGGCCCGCCTGCAGGACACGGTGGCCCGCTACCTGGAGGAGCGCGCCCGCCGCCCGGCGGACTTTTTGAACGTGAGCGTCCAGCGCCGCCGCGTGCAGCTGCCGCTGCCCCAGATCCTCTGCCTGGAAAGCCGGCGCCGCAAGGTGGTGGCGCACATGACGGCCGACCGGGTCGAATTCTACGGCCGGCTGGACGCGCTGGAACAGCTGCTGGCGCCCTCCGGCTTTGTGCGCTGCCACCAGAGCTACCTGGTCAACCGGGCGTACATCCGCCGGCTGGACAGCGCCAGCCTGACGCTGGCGGGCGGCGCGGTGCTGCCCGTCAGCCGCCCGCACCTGAAAGCCCTGCGCGCGGCGCTGGAACCGCCGGCCGGTGCCGCGCGGACAGGTCCCGCTGCCGACCCATAGCCCCCCGCACACAGCATAACGCCGAAAGAATAGCGGTTTGTTTGTGCAACAGCGACAAAGTGGGCTGTTTTGCTTAAATAAGCGCGTGATTTTATTGTAAATCACGCGCTTATTTTATTTCCCGCCATCCTGTATACTAAAGGTACACAGAAAGGGGAGGTGCAAGAAATGACCTATCATCTTGCCATTGACATCGGCGCGTCCTCCGGCCGGCACATCGTCGGCTGGGTACAGGACGGACGTATGCACCTGAAAGAAGTCTACCGCTTCGAAAACCGCCTGACCGAGAAAAACGGCCACCTTTGCTGGGAGATGGACCGCCTGTGGCAGAACGTGCTGGCCGGCCTGAAAGCCTGCAAGGATGCCGGCTGCACGCCCGCCACCTTGGGCATCGACACCTGGGCCGTCGATTTCGTGCTGCTGGACGAAGCCGGGCGGCTCATTGGCGACACGGTGGCCTACCGCGACGGGCGCACGGCCGGCGAGCGCGACCGGCTGGAAAGCGTGCTGCCCTTTGCTGAGCATTACGCCCGCACCGGCATCCAGTACCAGCCGTTCAACACGGCCTACCAGCTGGCGGCCCTCAAGCGCGAACACCCCGAGCAGCTGGCCGCGGCCAAAACCTTTTTGATGGTGCCGGACTACCTGAACTACAAGCTGACCGGCGTGGCCGCCAACGAGTACACCAACGCCTCCACCACCGCGCTGGTCGGGGCCGAAAGCAAGGACTGGGACGACGAGCTGATCGCCCGCCTGGGCCTGCCGCGCGCGATCTTCCAGCCCATCCGCACGCCGGGCAGCGCGCTGGGCGGCCTGACGCAGGCCGTGCGGGACGAAGTCGGCTTTGACTGCACCGTGCTGCTGCCAGCCACCCACGATACCGGCTCGGCGTTCCTGGCCGTGCCCGCAAAGGACGAAAACGCCGTCACCCTTTCCAGCGGCACCTGGAGCCTGCTGGGCGTCGAAAACCCGGCCCCCGTCACCACCCCGGAAAGCTGCGCCGCCAACTTTACCAACGAGGGCGGCTACCGGTACCGCTACCGCTACTTAAAGAACATCATGGGCCTGTGGATGATCCAGAGCGTGCGGCGCGAGCTGGGCGCGCGCGACCCGGACGGGCGGCGCCCGTCCTTCCCCGAGCTGATCGCCGCCGCGCGCGCCAGCGCCGGCTTCCCCGGTTTGGTGGATGCCGACGACGCGCGCTTCCTGGCGCCGGCGTCCATGATCGACGAGGTCACGGCCGCCTGTGCGGACGCCGGTTACCCGGCCCCCGCCGGCACCGGCGAGGTGATGCAGACCATCTACAACTCGCTGGCCGACGATTGCCGCCGCGCGGTGGAAACGCTGCGGGCGCTGACCGGCCGCCGCTTTACCAGCCTGAACATCGTGGGCGGCGGCAGCCAGGACGATTACCTTAACCAGATGACGGCCAACGCCACCGGCCTGCCGGTCTACGCCGGCCCCACCGAGGGCACCGCCCTTGGCAACCTGATGGTCCAGTTTATCGCTGCGGGCGAATTTGCCGACCTGCAAGCCGCCCGCAACGCCATTAAAACCAGTTTCCCGATCAAGGAGGTAAAACCGCAATGACAACGCCGCTGATCCAAACCAAAGCCCGCGTGGGCGTGTTCGCCATCGCCCTGGGCGCGTACCTGCCGCAGTTCCCCAGCCTGGTGCCGGAGTTCGAAAGCCAGTACGCCGCTTTCAAAAAGACGCTGCCCGATACCGTCGAACTGATCGACGGCGGCATCGTCACCACCAAGGAACTCAGCCAGGCCGCGGGCGATAAGTTCCGCGCCGCCGATGTGGACCTGGTCATTTTGCAGCTGCTGACCTACGCCACCAGCTACAATATGCTGCCCGCCGTGCGCGACCTGGACGTGCCGGTGGTGCTGGTCAACGTGCAGAAGCTGCGCGCGCCCGACTACGAGCACACCGACACCGCCAAGTGGCTGGGCGAGCTGTACGCCTGCGGCGCGGTGGGCGAAATGGTGGCCGACCTGGAGCGCGCCGGCAAGCGCCATGCCGTGATCACCGGCGTGGTGGAGGGCGGCGACCCCGCCGTGCAGGCGGAGCTGGAAAGCTGGTGCCGCGCCGCCCAGGTGCGCCGCCGCTTCCGCGATTTGAACCTGGCGCAGATCGGCCGGCCCTACCCCGGCATGATGGACCTGTACATCGACGAGACCAACCTCTACCACCGGATGTGGCTGTACACCAAGCAGTTCGACTGGGAAAAGATGTGGGCCATCGCGGACCACATC
>CALWNS010000134.1 GCA_944382805.1 uncultured Gemmiger sp.
GCAAGTAAGGAAGAAACCTTGAAGCGAGCTGTTGAACGCTCAAAGTTAGACCGAAAGACAAATATCGAATTGGTAGAAACCATGTGGGAGCAATTTTGCAATCTGGGAATATATGAATCGAATGTTATAGATACGACCACTTATTCCATTCAAGAAACTGTTTCCGCAGTACAAGAAAAAATCGCAAGTAGGGCAGCGTTGTTGTCTTAGATTGTTTTGGTGCAATTCTCATTTGTTGAGCAGACCACCAGCCCCACAACTGAATATAAACCCACAGAGCAGCTATTTTCTACCATGAAAACGGCTGCTCTTTTCTTTTGCCCGTGAGCAGAAGGAGCGACTACCCATGACGAAACCAAGGGAGAAAACCCGCGAGGAACTGACCGCCGAGATTGAGGACGGGAAAAAGAAAATCCGGCAGCTTGAAAACCGGGAAAAGGTGCTACGGCAAAAGCCGTCCCAAGAGGAACGCCGGACGCGCAGCCACCGGCTGATCGTCCGGAGCGCGGTTTTTGAGAGCATTGTGCCGGAAGCCAAGACCATGACCGACGAGGAAGCCGCCGCTTTTCTCCGGCTTGCCTTGACGAGCGAGCCGGCACAGGAGTTTTTGAAAAAACGAGCCGAGGACGGGAACGCGGAACAATCCCTTTGGAACAAAGGGCGCACTTATACACCCTTACGGGCGTGTGCGCTCTGCCGAGGGCTTATCTCCGCACAGGGAACTTTCCCCGCGCTCCGATATGGCGGATTTGCTGCAACAAGGGGCTGCCCCCCCTTGCGCCGCTTGCGCGGCTACCGAAATGCGCATAATGGCAAGGCGCAGCATTTGAAAAAACACAAAAGCAGGGCCGGCGTTCCCGTGGGAACGCCGGCCCTGCCGCTTGGCAATGCCGCTAGACCTCGGTCAGGTGGCGCTGGGCGCCGCCGCCGGGGGCGGGCAGCGTGGTGTGGCGCAGGTACCAGGCAAACAGCACGCCGCTGACCGCCCAGGTCAGCGGGTAGGCCCAGAAGATGACCCCAATGTCCGGCACGATGCGCACCGCCACCGTGATGTAGGCGATGCGCAGCGCGCACCACACGGCCAGCATGACCGCCATGGGCACCACCGGCCGCCCCAGCCCGCGCAGGATGCCCGCGCAGCAGTGGCTGAACGCCAGCAGGCAGTAGAACAGCGCGGCCGTGCGCGCCTGGCGCACGCCAAAGGCCACCACCTGCGGCTGGCTGTTGAACAGCGCGACCAAAAACGGCGAAAGCGCAAAGATGGCCACGCCGATGCCCTCGGCCAGCAGGGCCGAGGAGGCGATGCCGAATTTCATGCCGCGGCGCACGCGCGCGGGCTGGCCCGCGCCGATGTTCTGGCTGACAAAGGTGGCCAGCGCCATGGAAAAGCAGGTCACCGGCAGAAAGGCGAATCCTTCGATCTTGCTGTAGGCCGCGCAGCCGGCCATGGCCTGCGAGCCGAACGCATTGATGTTGGCCTGCACGATGACGTTGGCCAGCGAAATGACCGAGTTCTGCACGCCGGAGGGCAACCCCTGCGCCACCACGGCCCGCAGCGTGGGGGCGTCGAACCGCACCTGCCGCCAGCGCACGGCCCAGGCCCCGCCCGCGCGCCCCAGCTTGCGGAAAGCCAAAAACGCGCTGAGCGCCTGCGAAAGGATGGTGGCCAGCGCCGCCGACCCCACGCCCCATTGGAAGCCCGCCACAAACAAAAGGTCCAGCGCCACGTTCAGCAGCGAAGCCGCGATCAGGTAGTACATGGGGCTTTTGCTGTCCCCCACCGATTGCAGGATGCCGGCGCCCACGTTATACAGCACCACCGCGATGCTGCCGGCAAAATAAATGCGGAAATAGGCGATGGAATCACCGATGACGTTGTCCGGCGTGCCCATCCAGCGCAGGATCTGCGGCGAAAGCGCCACGCCCACCACGGTCAGCACCGTGCCGGCCGCCAGGCCCAGCGCCACGGTGGTGTGTACGGCCTTGCGCAGCGCGGCGTCGTCCCCCGCGCCAAAATGGCGCGCCACCAGCACGCCCGCGCCCAGGCTGACGCCGTTGACAAAGCCGGTGAGCAGAAAGATCAAACTGCCGGAGGACCCCACCGCCGCCAGCGCGCTTTCGCCCAGGAAGTTGCCCACGATCAGCGAATCGACCGCGTTGTACAGCTGCTGGAACAGGTTGCTTAAAAAGATGGGGACGGCGAAGGTCAGCATCCCTTTCGCCACGCTGCCCTGTGTGAGCGAGACCTGCTGTTTGGACATGAGGAAACCTCCTTTTTGGCGCGGCGCGGGCCTTGTTCGCCAGCCCGCGGCGGCCCATAGAAAAATGCGGCGCAGGCGCACCGCATCCGTTCAGGGTCTAAAAATCAGTGGTGGTCGGCCAGGTCGGCCTGGCGCAGCGCGTCGTTCGTCTCTTTGTACTGCGCGGCGGTCTCGCTGTCCAGCACATAGATCGTGACCGGGATGACCGCGTTGGACACGCTTTCGGCGTAGGTTTCGTAATACAGATCGATAAAGGCGCGGCCGTCCATCATGGCGATGCCGGTATCGGCCGCATGGGCGTAGCCGTACACAAAGCGCCCGTCGTCCGATGGGATGTACATCAGCGACCCGTAGGGGATGATGGTGGGGTTGATGGCCACCGTGCCGTAGGTCAGCCGCATACCGGAAGCCCCCTTGGCCGTGAGCGAAGCCGAGTACCCGGTGGCCCGCTTGCTGGTGTACACGGCGGCCACGCCCTCGGCCGGGCGGCCGTCCACGATCTCCGGCCCGGTAAAGATGGAGACCGGCGCGCCCTCGCCGTAGCACTTGACCACGGCCGGCTCCATTTCGGTCAGCGTGGTGCGGGCCGTCTCGTAGGTCTCGGTCAGTTCGCCGTCTATGTACACCTCGCGGTAGCTTACCTGGTCCACGCCTTCGCGCCCGCTGGCCAGCGTGGCGCTGTAGTCGGTGTTGCGGTAGTACAGGCTGGAATAGCGGTACTCCGTCTCGATGGGCACCGCCTCCTCGACCGTATAATCGTTATAGCGCACGCGCCGCAGCGTGACGGAATCGCCCTCCCGGAGCGGGGTATCCAGCGCCGGCTCCACCAAATCGTCCGCCCCCACCGCGATGCCGGCGGACCGCAGCAGCTCGCCCACCGTCTCGTCGGCGGTCACCAGGTCCACGGTGCGGCCGTCCGCCGTGACCGGCACCGTAAAGGCGCGCAGCACATGGATGCGGTCGGCGCTGTCCTCTGTGGTGATGCGCAGCACATCGTCCGCGCCCACGGGGGTCACCCCGGCCTGGGCCATCACGTCGCCCAGCGCGGCGGCGCAGGTGATGGCCATGCCGGATTCGCCGTGCGTGTCGGTCACCGACACCACGCGCATCGTTTTGCGGATAAACAGCAGCGCGCCGCCCAGCGCCAGCGCGCCGGCGGCCAGCGCGCCCCAGCGGGGCAGCGCCAGCGCGGCCTTGCGGCGCAGGTGTTCGCGCGTTTTTATAGAGATCATTGCAGCAACCCGCCTTTTTTGTACGTCCTGCGCGCCCGGCTTGCCCGCCGGGCGCAGCGTGCCGGAAGGCCCGACACGCTGGATATTATACTTCAATTTACCGTGCTTGTCCAGCCCTGGCGGGTGCAAAAGGGACGGGCGCCGGTCATTTTCCGCGGCGGCAAAAAGCAAACGTCCTCCCCGCTGCAAAACCGGCAGGCAGAGCAAAGGCGCCGCTTTCCGTTTTTCTCTTTTCCCATATTTCCCTTTGCCCTTACCGGCGTATGCGTGCCCTTACATTTAACGCCCGTTTAAGGGAAAGTCCTGCCGGTCAAACACAAAAAGGGCAGCTCCGCAGTTAAAAACGCGGTGCTGCCCTTTAATTTGGCCTGTCTGATTTCAAGCAAAAGTTGCAGAAAAGTTGTAGTAGTAAGCCCTTTT
>CALWNS010000135.1 GCA_944382805.1 uncultured Gemmiger sp.
CTTATTTTGAACTGCGTGTAGCGGCGCATGGCCTCGTAATTGTCGGCCGGGAACCGTATATCCCCGTACTGCTTCCACACGGTGTAGGGGATGAACACCCCGGCGTCCGACCAGCCGGCCGAACCGTCCATCGCGTTCATATAGGCGTCCACGCCGCCCGGCGGCGCGATCTGGGCAAAGCAGCCGTTTTTGCGCTGCGCGTCGGTCAGGTCGCGTTCGTATTTGCGGGCCAGGGCGTCGTAGTCGAACAGGTAGCAGGCCGTGGGGCAGAACAGCTGGGCGTCGCCGGTCCAGCCGTGGCGTTCGCGGGTGGGGCAGTCGGTGGGCAGGTCTGCGTGGTTGTTCTTGGTGCTCCACACCGTGCAGGCAAACAGCTTGTTCAGCAGTTCGTTCGAACTTTCAAACCAGCCGGTCTGTTCCATGTCGGAATAAACGGCAACGGCGGTGCAGTCCTCCGCGCGCAGCGGCGCGTCGCCCTCAACAAGCACATAGCGGAACCCAAAGATGGCAAACGTGGTCTTGTACTCGTTGCGGCCCGCGCGGCAGGTGTATTCCACCTGCTGCAGCGGGGTGGTCTTTCTCTTGTTCACGCACTGGATGTTGCTCTGGGTAAATTCGCCGTTTTTGTCCAGCATCTCGCCAAAGCGCAGTTTCACGGTCTGCCCGGCGCGCGCGTCCACCGTAAAGGCCAGGTACCCGGCAATGTTTTGCCCAATATCCAGCACCGTCTTGCCGGACGGCGTGCGCAGCGCCCGCGGCTTAAACTGCTCATGCTCGGTCACCGGCACATTGTTGGCGGCCGCGGGCGTAACGCGGTGGCGCGTCACCCGTGCCCGGCCGCCGTAGCCCGGGGTGCGGCGGGCGTCCACCACTTCGCCGTCCTTGTTGTCGGCAAAGCGGATCGGCCCGTCGCTGCTCCAGTGCCAGCTGCCGTCGGTGGCCACGGCCTGCACGCTGCCGTCCGGGCGGGTGATCTCCAGCCGGGCCAGCAGCTTGGTCTGCCTGCCGTACTGGTCCACCAGCCCCCACGCGCCGCAGCTGCCGCGGTACCAGCCGTCGGCCAGCTGCACGGCCAGGGTGTTTTCGCCCTCCCGCAGCAGGCCGGTCACGTCATAGGTTTGGTACTGCACCCGCTTGCGGTAATCGGTGTGGCCGGGGGCCAGCACAAAGCGGCCGACCCGCCGGCCGTTGAGCTGCGCTTCGTACAAGCCGCAGGCCGTGATGTACAGCCGTGCCTTTTGGAGGCCGCGGACGGTAAAGCTTTTTTGGAAGCAGTCTGCCGGGTACCGCACGTTCTTTTTGGGCGTATAGTCGCCGCTGATCCACTGGGCGTCCCACGGCTCGCCCTTGGGCAGGCCGGTCTCAAAACCGGCGGCGGCCCAATCTCCCGGCCGGCCGGTTTCGTCCCACAGGCGCACCTTCCAGGTCACGGCGGTGCGCGGCGGCACCGGCGCGCCGCCCCAGGCCGCGCGCATGGCGGCGCTTTCCACCCTGCCGCTGTCCCATAGCGTATGCCCGGCGTCATCCGCGGCCAGGATCTCGTAAGCGGTCTGCACTTGGCCGCCCTCGCAGTTCCAGAACAGCTGCGGCTTGTCAATGTCGATGCCGATGGGGTCAAACATAAATTCCGTTTTTAAGCGGGTCGCGTTCATGATCGTCTCCTCCCGTTGTGCGCTGCGTTCTTTTCCAGCAATATAGCACCCGGACAGGCGAACGGTATATCAAAAAAATGATTTTTATGTCCGATCGGCAAAACAAACGGCGGGCCGCCGGCCAAAACGGGGCCGGCCGCGCCCGCCTTACCCGCGCCGCAGCCCCTGCGGATCATCGCGGTACTGCTGCGGGGTGCAGCCCTCGTACCGCTTAAAGATCTGCGTGAAATAGCTCTGCGTTGGGTAGTTGAGGTAGGTCGTGATCTGCGTCAGCGTGTAATCGGTGTGGGTCAACAGGTACTTGGCCTCGCGCAGCTTTTCGCGGTGGATGAACTCCGGGATGCCCATGCCCAGCTCGGCCTTGAACTTGAGCGAAAGGCTGCGGCTGCACAGCCCGCAGCGGCGGGCCAGGTCGTCCAGGCGCAGCGCCTCGTGCAGGTGCTGGCCGATGTACTCTACGCAGTTGCGCACCGGCCGGCTGTGGATGGCCGTTTTGCGCGCCTCCGCCACGCGGGCGCAAAAATCCATCGCCATGGCGTAGGTCAGCTGCTCCAGCGCCGGCAGCTGCCGCTGCGCATCGGCGCGCTGGCAGTAAATATCGCTCAGGCTGAAGGCGACTTCCTCCGGCAGGCTGCCGCGGATGGCCGCGCGGGAAACCAGCGAAGCAAAGATCACAAACGAATACTTCAGCTGCCGCAGCGGGTCGGCGCTCATCCGGCCCACGCGCCCCTGCGCCGGCGCTTGCAGCCGGCGCGCCAGCGCTTCGGCGTCGCCCGCTTCGATGGCGGCGCAGACGGAGGCCTCAAAATCCACCGGGACGTGGAACTCCTCCTCCTCCTCGCGCCGGGCAAACAGTTCGCCGGCCAGGGCTTTTTGGCTAAAGGCCTCCTGCACGGTGTTGTCCACAAACAGGACGTCCTCCTCGCGGATGGCGGCCCCGTGGGCCAGGCGCACGACCAGCTGCACCAGCGCCTTGAGCTGGTACAGGCTGACGCGCGGCATCTGCATTATCAGGTCGCAGAACGCCTGCAGGCCGGCCAGTGCGATCGTGCCGGCCGCCATGCGCAGGATCTCCTCCCGGCTGTGGGAAAAGGGGCTGGCCAGCCCGATCACGCAGTATCGCCCGGCGTCCAGCGCGGCCACGCTCACAAAATACCCCGGGTCTACATAGGTGATCAGCGGGTGCAGCGCATCGCGGCGCTGCATCGTAAAATCCAGCAGTACCAGCCGCATACTGCGGGCGTTGGCAATGCCGTTGAGCGCGGCGGGCCAGCTGGCCAGGCAGGTCCCGTCGCCGTTTACGATACTGAGCGGGATCTGGGTGACGGCGTACAGCTGTTCGCAGCAGGTGGCAAGATCCATGGCGCAAAACTCCTCGCTAAGCGTTTTCCCTTAGTTTATCATGATTTGAACACGGAAATCAAGATAACGGTATACGCCGGCGGGCGTTTTTGCTATACTGGCTCTTAAAAAAGGGGCGCAGGCGCCGCCCGGCGGGAGGAAGACGATATGGACAGAAAAGTGGCGGAGATTTTGGGCAAAATGACCCTGCGGGAGAAAATCGCCCTGTGCAACGGCGCGGATTTCTGGCATACCCGGGCGGTGGAGCGCCATGGCGTTCCCGCCGTCACCATGAGCGACGGCCCCCACGGCGTGCGCTGCCAGAAAGACGCGGGCGATATGCTGGGCGTGAACCGGTCGGAGCCGGCCACCAGCTTCCCCACTGCGGTCACGAGCGGCGCGGCCTGGGAACCGGACCTGCTGGCCGCCGAGGGCCGCGCCATTGCCGAGGAGGCTTTGTCTTACGGCGTAGACGTGGTGCTGGGGCCGGGCGTGAATATCAAGCGCGACCCGCTGTGCGGCCGCAATTTTGAATATTTTTCCGAGGACCCGTACCTTTCCGGCGCTATGGGCGCAGCCTGGGTACAGGGGGCGCAGGCGGCCGGCGCCGGCGCAAGCGTAAAGCACTTTGCCGC
>CALWNS010000136.1 GCA_944382805.1 uncultured Gemmiger sp.
TCCAGTCGCTCAACTATATGCGGCATTATTCCGTCTGGTCGCTGATCGCCATCTTCCTCAGTATGTCCCTGTTCGGGTGGCTGTGGGAGGTGGGGATGCACCTGATCACCAACGGCGAATTTGTCAATCGCGGCGCTCTGCACGGGCCGTGGCTCCCGATTTACGGCAGCGGCGCCGTGCTGATCCTGACGCTGCTGAACCGCTTCCGCTCCAAACCGGCGTTGCTGTTCGCCGCCACCGTAGTGCTGTGCGGCTTTTTGGAATACATGACCTCCCTGGTCATGGAGATCGCCACCGGCGGGACAAAATGGTGGGACTACAGCGGGTATTTTCTCAACCTGGACGGCCGCATCTGCGCCGAAGGCCTGCTCGTGTTCGGCGTCGGCGGCCTGGCGATCACCTATATGCTGGCGCCGATCCTTGACGATCTGCTGGCAAGGGCGGATGAGAAAAAAGTCGTGGCCGTGTGCTCGGCCCTGATGGTGTTCTTGGCCGCAGACGCCGTTTACTCCCACTTTGTGCCCAATACCGGCAAGGGCGTTACGGATATCGCAGCCGGCGCCCCTGCCGCCGCGGAGGCAGGAACCTTTGCGGCCGCCCCCAACGCCATGACCATATAACAAAAGCGGAAAGTCGAACCGCCGTGCCCCTGCCTTTTTGGCAGGGGCATTTTTTATGGGCGGCCGCCCAGGCGTATTTCAACCCCCTTGCGCATATAGTGGCAGCGATGGAGCGTGTACATTGCACAAGGGAGGACACACGATGGAACTGAACGTACACAACACAACGCTCACCGCATACGGCGGCCGGTGGGAAACGCGGATTGAACTGCCGGCCGAAGCCGAGATCCTCATCCCCGACTATCTGCCGGCGGTGTTCAAGATCGTAAAATGCCGCCTGGAACCGGTCGTCCTGCACAACGAACTGGCCGGCGGGCGCTGGCAGGGGGACGGTTACCTGCGCTGCACCGTTTTTTATCAATCGGACGAGAACGGCGCGCGGCTGTGGCGCGCCGAGCAGAAGATCCGCTTTGAAAAAACGGCCGAGCTGCCGGCCGGCCGCTACGCGCCCGGCCCCGCCGCTCTGGGCGGCGAGGTCGAATACTGCAACTGCCGTGCCGTCAGCGAGCGGCGCATCGACCTGCGCGGGGCCTATACGCTGACCGTCGGCGCGCTGGCGCTGGAAGAGCAGGAGCTGCCCGGCGAACTTTGCGGCTGCGAGATCGAACAGCGCCCCGCCGTCCTGACCGGCGTAACGCCCGCGGCGGCGGTCGAAAAGATCTATACCGTGCAGACGAGCCTGCCATTGCCCGGCGAGGGGGAGGCCATCCTGGACATCGGCGGCCATTTCAGCCCCCAAAGCGTGAGCGTGCAGACCGGCCAGGTCAGCTGCCAGGGCGTTTTGCAGCTGCAGGTGGTATGGCGCGCCGCCGGCGAGGAGGAATGTACCGTCCGCCAAAAGGAGCTGCCCGTGCAGCAGACGCTGGAGGCGGACGGCGCTGCGGCGGACGATGACTGCCGCTGCTGGGGCGAGGTGCTTTCGGCCGCGCTCACAGCGCCGGAAAACAGCCAGGCCGACCCGGAACTGACCGTCCAGTGGAAGCTGCACGCCGAACTGTGGCGGCCGGTATCCTGCACGCTGGTGGCGGACGCCTATTCTACCGCCTGCGAGACCGCCGTTACGCCGGTATCCTGCCGTTTGCTGCAAAAATGCGCGGCCGTTTCGCAGACGGTCACGGCCGTAATCGAAGACGACCTGCCCGACCCGGACGCCGCCGTGCGCGGGTGCTTCCTTACGCTGGGGGCGGTGCAGGCGCAGCCCGATTCGCAAAGCGGCGCGCCGGCGGTGCGGCTGGCAGGCAGCGGCACGGCGCACGTCCTGTGCGCCGATGCCCGCGGCGAAATGACCTGCTATGACAAAGCGTTCACCTGGCAGCTGCCCGAAAGCTGGCCCGGCGAGCCGGGCGGCTTTGTGCCGCGGCTGGCGGCCTGCGCCGTGCGGGTATCCTCGGGCCGCAGCGGCGCGCGCCTGCGCGTAGAAGCCGAGATCGAAGTGCGCGGCCTGCTGCTGGCCGTACACAGCGCCGAGGTGGTGGGCGCGGTAGAGCCGGGCGAGGAGTTTGCCGGCAAAGCCGAAGGCCCGGCGCTTTACCTGTATTATGCGGCTGCGGGCGAGCGGTATTTTGATATTGCCAAGCGTTACCACGCGCGGGTGCGGGACCTGGCCGCCGCCAACGGGCTGGAAAGCGGGCCGGACCCTGCGCAGGCGGTCGAACAGGACGGCTGCGTGCTGGTGCCGGCGGCGTTGTGAGAGAGGGGGAGAGCGTGTGACCCAGGAACAGATCTACAAGACCATTGCCCAGCGCACCGGCGGCGATATCTACATCGGCGTGGTAGGCCCCGTGCGCAGCGGCAAAAGCACCTTTATCAAGCGCTTTGCCGAACAGATGCTGCTGCCGCACATCGCGGGCGAGGCCCAGCGCGCCCGTGCGCGGGACGAACTGCCCCAATCGGCCGCCGGCCGCACCATCATGACCACCGAGCCAAAGTTCATCCCGGAACAGGCGGTACAGATCGAACTTTCGGGCGGCGGCAGTTTCCGCGCGCGCCTGATCGACTGCGTGGGCTATATGGTGGAGGGCGCTCTCGGCCACGAGGAGGAAGGCGCGCCCCGCCTGGTCAAAAGCCCCTGGTTCGAGCAGGCGGTCCCGTTTGACCAGGCGGCCGAGACCGGCACGCGGCAGGTCATCCGCGAGCACGCCACCATCGGCCTGGTCATGACGACCGACGGCTCCATCGCGGACCTCCCGCGTGAAGCCTATGTCGAAGCCGAACGCCGCATCATTGCCGAGCTGGAGGCGATCGGCAAACCGTACCTGATCCTGCTCAACTGCGTGGAGCCGGAAAGCGAGGCCAGCCTGGCGCTTGCGTCCCAGCTGCAGGAATGCTACGGCCGCGCGGTCGTGCCGCTCAACTGCCTGCAGGCAACGCCCGCCCAGATGGAGCGCATCCTGCAAACGCTTTTGTACGAATTCCCGGTGCGGGAGATGGCCGTGGACCTGCCGCATTGGCTGACCATGCTGGAACCCGGCCACTGGCTGCAAAGCGCCGTGTATCAAGCGCTGCGGGAGTTTGCCGGCGCGGTGCACAAAATGGGCCAGGTGCGCGAAAACCTGCACTTTTCCTGCGAATGGATCGCCCGCGCCGCGCTGACCGGCATGGATCTGGCCTGCGGCGGCGTACACCTGCGCCTGG
>CALWNS010000137.1 GCA_944382805.1 uncultured Gemmiger sp.
GGGCCGCCTGTGGCGGGATATTACCGCCGCGCGCGCCGCCGGGCTGACCCTGCTGAACCTGACCGCCCCGCCGGTCAGCGCCGGGCAGGTGTACACGGCGGTGACCGGCAAACCCTGGCGCAACGAATTGCCGGCCCCGCCCTACGACTATGACCTGCGCAGCCGCCACGCCGCGCTGCTGGGCGGGGGGGACGGCTACCTGTGCAGCCGCGAACAGGAACTTGGCGACATCCGCCGCTTTATGGCGGCCTGGCAGTAAAAGGGGGAACGCGCAATGGCAGAAACGGCAGCAAAGATCCGCCTGGCCGCCAGCAACATCGGCTGGGGCAAACCATGGGACGAAACGGTGTACGCGGCCATGCAGGCCGCCGGCTTTACGGGGCTGGAGGTCGCGCCCACGCGCATTTTCCCGGGGCAGCCCTACGAAAACCTGACCCCCGCCGCGCTGTTCGGCGGCTACCTGCTCAACCGCTGGGGGTTCGCGGTGCCCAGTATGCAGAGCATCTGGTACGGCCGGGGGGGCAATATTTTTGACGAGGCCGCGCAGGAGGCCCTGCTTGACTACACCGCGCAGGCGTTTGCCTTTGCGCACGCGCTGCACTGCCCCAGCCTGGTGTTCGGCTGCCCCAAAAACCGGCTGCAGCCGGCGGGCGCGGACCCGGCGGCGGCCGACCTGTTTTTTGACAAAGCCGGCCGCCTGGCCGCGCGCTACGGCGTGCGCCTGGCCATAGAGGCCAACGCCCCGCGCTACACCAACTACCTGAACACGACCGCCGAGGTGTTCGCCCTGGTCAAGCGGCTGCAAAACCCCGGCCTGGCCGTCAACCTGGACCTGGGCGCCATGCTGGAGGCCGGCGAGCGCCTGCGGGACTTTATCCCGGACCTTAACTGGGTCAGCCACATCCACATCAGCGAGCCGGGCCTGGCCCCGGTGCGCCCGCGCCCCGAACACAAAGAGCTGGCCCTGCTGCTCAAGGCCGTGGGCTACCGCGGCTATGTTTCCATCGAGATGGCCGACCCCGGCGCGCCGGAGCCGGTCTTGCAGGCCATACAGGCCGTTGCGGAGGTGTTCCAATGAAAAACCAGCCGTTTGACGTGCAGTATACCCTGGCGGAGTTCGCCCCCCGCCGCAGCGATTACTGCCTGCTGATCCCGGTCATCAACGAAGGCGCGCGCATTCTGACCGAGCTGGGCCGCGCGCAGAAAGCCGGCGTAGACCGCCTGGCCGACATCATTTTGTGCGACGGCGGCTCCACCGACGGCAGCATGAAGCCGGAGACGCTCAAGCTCTACGGGGTCAACACCCTGCTGGTCAAGACCAGCGGCGGCCGCCAGGGCGCGCAGCTGCGCATGGGCCTGCACTTTGCGCTGGCGCGCGGGTATAAGGGCGTTTTGACCATCGACGGCAACAACAAGGACTCCATCGAGGATGTGCCCAAGTTCATCGCCAAGCTGCGGGAGGGCTACGACTTTGTGCAGGGCAGCCGCTTTATCAAGGGCGGCCGGGCCGTCCACACGCCGCCGGCGCGCTGGCTGGGGGTGCGGCTGGTCCATGCGCCCGTCATCAGCCTGGCGGCGCGCCACTGGTTCACCGATACCACCAACGCCTACCGCGCCTACAGCCGCGAATACCTGACCCACCCGGCCGTGCAGCCGCTGCGGCCCGTGTTTATGGGCTACGAGCTGCTGGCCTACCTGAGCGTGCGCGCCACCCAGCTGGGCCTGAAAGCCTGCGAAGTGCCGGTGACCCGCGCCTACCCGGCCGCCGGCGCCACCCCCACCAAGATCAAGGGCGTAAAGGGCAACGGCGAACTGATGCGGGTGCTGCTGGCCGCCGCGCGCGGCAAATACGACCCCTGAATTTTTACGCAAAGCGGGTAAACGACCATGGTTTACGACAAGATCATCCTGGGCGCCGGGCTGTACGGGCTGTATGCGGCGCAAAAATGCGGGGCGGCGGGCCAGCGCGTGCTGGTGCTGGAGCGCGACCCCGGCCCCTTTATGCGCGCGACCTACATCAACCAGGCGCGCGTACACATGGGCTACCACTACCCGCGCAGCTACTCCACCGCCATCAAGAGCGCGCACTATTTCCAGCGCTTTTGCCGGGACTACGCCTTCTGCCTGCGCACCGACTTTGACCAGGTCTACGCCACCAGCGCGCATTTTTCCTGGACCGACGCGGCGGCGTTCCGCCGCTTTTGCCATGCGGCGGGCATCCGCTGCGACGACGCGCCCCCCGGCAAATACTTTGCCCCCGGTATGTGCGACGGCGCGTTTTTGACCACCGAATACACCTACGACGCCCAGGCGCTCAAAACCTGGTTTATGCAGCGGCTGGCCGAACTGCCCAACGTGGAGCTGTGCTTTGGCCATAAGCCGGAGCGGGTCGAGCGGGCGGGCGCGGCCTGGCGGGTGCAGGCGGGCGGGCGCACCGACGAAGCGCCGTTTTTGCTCAACGCCACCTATGCGGGCGTGAACGACGTCCACGCGCTGCTGGGCCTGCCGCCGTTCGCCATCAAGTACGAAAAATGCGAGATCATTTTGTGCGAAGTGACCGAAAGCCTGAAAAACACCGGCATCACCGTGATGGACGGGCCGTTTTTCAGCCTGATGCCGTTCGGCCAGACCGGCCTGCACAGCCTGACCAGCGTGACCTTTACCCCGCACGAGACAAGCTACGAGAGCGTGGCCACCTTCCCCTGCCAGGCGCAAAGCGGCGGGCGGTGCAAACCGGGCAGCCTGTATAACTGCAACGAATGCCCGGCCAGGCCGGCCAGCGCCTGGCCCTACATGAGCCAGCTGGCCCGCAAATACCTGCGCGAAGAGTACGGCTTTGCCTACAAAGGCAGCCTGTTCAGCATGAAGCCGATCCTAAAAGCCAGCGAGATCGACGATTCCCGCCCCACGGTGGTGCGGGTGCTGTGCCAGGAACCCACGCTGGTCAGCGTGCTTTCCGGCAAGATCAATACCGTGTACGACCTGGACGAGGTGCTAAGCGTATGAGCGTGACCAACAGCAAAGAACAGAATTTTGTTTCGGCCGTGGTGTACCTGGGGGCGGGCACGCCCGACCCCGCGCCGTTTTTTTCCATGCTGGCCGCCGAGCTGGAGGCGCATTTTGCCCAGTACGAGCTGGTAGCGGTGGACGACGCGGCGGACAAAACCGCCGTGGCGGCGCTGCGCGCCTGGGCGGCAAACTGCCCCAAGCCGGTGACCATCCTGCACATGAGCCTGCGCCAGGGGCTGGAGGCGGGCATGAACGCCGGGCTGGACGCCGCCATCGGGGATTATGTGTACGAGTTCGACACGACCGAGCACCCCTACGACCCCGGCCTGATCTTTGCCGCGTATAAGACCGCGCAGCAGGGCAGCGATATCGTCTCGGTCTGCCCCAGCAGCACGCGCGGGGGCAGCGGGCTGTTTTACCGGCTGTTCAACGCCAATTCCCACAGCGCCTACCGCCTGCGCACCGCCGCGTTCCGCCTGGTCACGCGGCGGGCGGTCAACCGCGTCCATGCGCTAAGCCCCTACCTGGCCTACCGCAAAGCGGCCTACGCGGCCTGCGGGCTGAAAATGACCGACCTGGAATTTGCCGGCGCGCTGCACGGCCGCCAGCCAGGCCGCTTTGCCCTGGCGGCGGACAGCCTGGCGCTGTATACCGACGCCGGCTTTAAGCTCAGCGCGGGCATCGCGCTGGGGATGCTGGCGCTGGCGCTGGCCGAACTGGCCTACACGCTGTTCGTGTTCGCCACCGGCCGCCCGGTGGCCGGCTGGACCACCACCATGTTCGTGCTGACGCTGGGCTTTGCCGGCGTGTTCGCCGTGCTGACCGTCGTGGTCAAGTACCTTTCGCTGCTGGTGGACCTGGTGTTCAAACGCCAGCGCTGCCTGGTCGAAAGCATTGAAAAAATACAGAAATAAAGCCTTTCAGGAGCCGCCTTATGCTGTACCATACCACCGCAAACCATCGCCGTTTTACGCTGTCGCCCCGTGCGTTTTGGCTGGGGGCGGCGGCGCTCACGCTGCTGCGGCTGGGCGTGACCGCTTTCCAGCAGGGGTATATCTGGGTGGGCGGCGCGCCGCTGGACGACGAGCTGATGTTCCGCGCGGCCAACGCCGTCACGGCCGGCCGGTGGCTGGGGGAATACGACTACCTGACCCTGTCCAAGGCGATGTTCTTCCCCGTGTGGCTGGCGCTGCTGCACGCGCTGCGCCTGCCCTACCTGGCGGCCGGGGCCGCGCTGTGGTGCGCGGCGGCGGCGCTGGCGGCGGCGGCCCTGCGCCCGCTGTGGGCGGGCGTTTCGCCGGCGCGGGACCGCACGCTTGTGCTGGGGCTGTACGGCGTGCTGGCGTTTTTGCCGTCCTCCTGGGCCGCCTATACGCTGCGGGTGTACCGGGACAATATCTTCCCCGCGCTGAGCCTGCTGGCCTTCGCCGGCTTTGCCGGCGCGGCGCTGCGCGCCGGGGCCGCCGGGGGCGGCAAGGCCCCCCGCCTGTGGCCATGGCTGCTGGCGGCGGGCGCGGGCCTGACGGCCGGTTACCTGGACCGCGAGGACGCCGGCCTGTTCCTGCTGCCGGCGGCGGCCCTGGCCAGCGCGTACCTTGTGTGGCGCTGCGTGCGCGGGCGGCGGTGGCTCGCCCTGGCCGGGCAGGCGCTGCCCTACGGGATGCTGGCGGCCGGGGTGCTGGCGTTCTGCGCGCTGAACTATACCCACTACGGCGTGTTTGCGCTTTCGGATTTTTCCACCGGTTCCTTTGCCGACGCCATGGGCGCCATGAGCCGGGTGGATACCGCCGCCGCGGACGGCCGCCTGAGCGTGCCGGCCGACGCCCGCGCCCTGCTGTACGAGGCCGTGCCCGAACTGCAGCCGCTGCAATACTGGCTGGAGGAGGACCCCGACCTGCAGAACTCCTTCCGCGACCCCGTGCTGGACGATTACCGCGCCGGCAGCTTTTACTGGGCCATCCGCCGCGCCGCCCAGTACGAGGGCGTGTACGAGAGCGCCCGGACCGCCCGGGCCTACTGGGCCGCGGTGGCCGAGGCCGTGAACGCCGCGCTGGCGGACGGCACGCTGCCCGCCCGCGCGGACGACGCCGGCCCGCGCAGCTCCACCGCCCAGCCCATCCGCGCGCGGTATGTGCTGCCCACGCTGAAGGAATGCTGCAAGAGCCTGTACTGGGTGCTGACCTTCCAGGACTGCCGGCCCTACGAGGCGCAGCGTTCCATCGGCACCGAGGAGGACCTGGCCCAATGGTCGGCCTACCTGGGCTGCGGCTTTAACGCGGCGGCCGAAGCCGGCAAGGCCACCCCCTACTACAGCCCGCAGCAAAAGCTGGTGTTCCGCGCGCTGGAGGCGCTGCGCCTGTGCGCCGCCCTGCTGATGACCGGCGGGTTTGTGCTGGCCGTTTTGTGCCAGCTGCGGGCGGCCCCGCGCGCGCTGGCCCGCGGCGCGTGCGCCCGCGTGCGCCTGGCCTGGGCGCTGCCGGCCGTTTTGCTGGCGTTCGCGGCGCTGCGCTGCGCCATGATCGCGTTTGTGGAGGTATCCAGCTTTGGCATTGGCACCTCCACCATGTACCTGGCCACCGTACACCCGCTGGTGGCGCTGTTCATCTATGCCAGCCTGTGGCCGCTGCTTACGCCGGCGGCCGCGGCGGCCGAAAGGGGGCTGCGGGATGGCGAAGGCTGAGACCGACCTGCTGGTCGTGGGCGGCGGGGCGGCCGGGCTGATGGCCGCCGGGGCCGCGGCCCGCGCCGGGCAGCGGGTGCTGGTTTTGGAGCACAACCCCAAAGGCACGGGGCAAAAGCTGCTGATCACCGGCAAGGGCCGCTGTAACGTGACCAACGCCTGCGATGTGCGGGAATTTTTGCGCTATGTGCGGCGCAACCCGCGGTTTTTGTACTCCTGCCTGTATGCGTTCCCGCCCGCCGCGGCCATGGAACTGTTCGAAAGCCTGGGCGTGCCGCTTAAAACCGAGCGCGGCCGCCGCGTGTTCCCCCAAAGCGACCGCGCGGCCGACATCCTGGCCGCGCTGCGCGCCTACGCCGCCGGGGCCGGGGTCGTGCAGGGCGAAGCCGAAGCCCTGCTGCTGGAAAACGGCGCCTGCGCGGGCGTGCGCACCGCCGGGGGCGAACTGCGCGCCCGCCGGGTGCTGCTGGCCACCGGCGGCGTGAGCTACCCGGCCACCGGCAGCGACGGTTCCGGCTATGCGCTGGCGCGCGCGGCCGGGCATACCATTGTGCCGCCGCAGCCCAGCCTGTGCAGCCTGGTCAGCCCGGACGGCGGCTGCCGCCGCATGATGGGCCTTGCGCTGCGCAACGTGGGCCTTACGCTGTACCAGGACGCCAAGCCGCTGTTTGCCGAACAGGGCGAAGCGCTGTTCACCCACTTTGGCCTGTCCGGCCCGCTGGTGCTCAGCGCCTCCACCTACATCGGGGACTTTGCCAAGCACCGCTACACGGTGGAATTTGACCTGAAACCCGCCCTGGACGAGCCGGCGCTCTATGCCCGGCTGACCCGCGACCTGGCCGCCCTGGGCGCGCGCGCCGCGCCCGCCGTGCTGGAAAAGCTGCTGCCCCATTCCATGCGCCCGGTGGCGCTGGAGCGCTGGGGCATCGACCCCGCCACCCCCGCCGCCCAGCTGACCCGCGCGCAAAAGCAGGCGCTGGCCGCCCTGTGCAAGCACTGGCGGGTGCCCGTGTCCGCGCTGGGCGACCTGGAGCACGCGGTCGTTACGGCCGGCGGCGTGGACGTGCGCGAAGTGGACCCCAAAACCATGCAGAGCCGCCTGTGCCCGGGGCTGTACTTTGCGGGGGAAATTTTGGATGTGGACGCCCGCACCGGCGGCTACAACCTGCAGATCGCCTGGGCCACGGCGCAGGCGGCGGCCCGGGGGGTATAAACGGCAGGCTGCCGTTGGGGCATTTTCCCGGCCCGATAGCGTTGCGGGTTTCACTTTTACCGTTGGGCGGTGGGAGGCGTTCCTCTTTCGTCCCCGAAAGAGGACCCGAGAAAGGAGCCACCGTTCCGAAGCGGTGGACGCCGGCTTGAGGGCCTTGCCCTCAAGAC
>CALWNS010000138.1 GCA_944382805.1 uncultured Gemmiger sp.
CAGGGCATCGGCTATAAAGTCGACGTACTGCTGGCCGAGATCAGCAAGCTGCTGTTCGGCGGCGGCGAACTTCTGCCCACCATCCTGATCGGCGCCGGGCGGCTGGGCACGGCGGTGTCCAGCTTTATCTCCCGCAATACCAACGGCTGCCGGCTGCTGGCGGTGTTTGACATCAATCCCACGCTTATCGGCCAGGAGATGGCCGGCGTACCCATCCATGCGCTTGGCGAGCTGGAGGAATTCTGCGCCGTACACAAGCCGGTGATCGCCGTGCTGTGCGTGCCGCGCCAGAGCGCGATCGATGTTTCGGACGAGCTGGTACGGCTGGGCATCCGCGGGTTTTGGAATTTCAGCCACTATGACCTTTCGGTCAAATACCCGCAGGTCACGGTGGAGAACGTACACCTGGGCGACAGCCTGATGAGCCTGGGCTACCGCCTGCGCGAGCAGGCGGACGGCGGCGGGAAATAAGCGCGTCCAAGCCAAAGCAGTATACGTTCCATTTTCTATTTGTTGCCAGATATATATAACAGGGCGGGCAAGCCGAAGCTTGCCCGCCCTGTCTTGTGCCATTATTCTTTCGGATCCGCCCCGCACGCGCCGCGGCACAGCTGGCGGTACTGCTGCGGGGTGACGCCGGTGATCTGCCGGAACACGCGGCGGAAATGCGCCGTTGTACCAAAACCGACGCCGGCGCCCACGGCCGCGGCGCTCTCGCCGGTGGCCGCCAGACGGTGCTGGGCGGCTTTGACGCGCACGCCGTTGATGTAATCGGTCAGGCCCATACCGGTCGCGCGCTTGAACAGGCGGCTGAGATGGCAGGGGCTTAGGTAAAAGCGGGCGGCGATGCCGGCCAGGGACAGCTTTTCGGCATAATGCTCGGCCACATAGGCCTGGACCTGCTCCGCGGTGCGGCTGCGCACGCCGGCGCCGGCCGCCGGCTGCGCGCGGCACAACGCCCGCAGTTCCAGCAGCAGGGCGGCCAACAGCAGCCTGCGCAGCGCCTGGCTTTCGGCGTCCTGCGCCGAAACGGCCAGCATCCGCTGCAGCAGCGCATACACGCCGCTTTGCTGCCTGGCCGTGAGAGCGCGCAGCAGATGGTTTTGTTCCTGCCCCAGGAAGGAGAACAGATCCAGTTCCGGGAAGGCGGCGGTCACCGGCCGCAGCCAGTCCGCGCCAAAATTCAGCACGATGCGGCTGGACGGCTGTTCGCCAAACGCGCCGGAGCGGTGGAGCTGGCCTTCGCCAATGAGCACAACGTCGCCCGCATTGACGATATAGGCCGCTCCCTCGATCACATAGCGGCGCGCGCCGGCCACCTGATAACAGATCTCAAACTGGCGGTGGGTGTGGAGGCTGCTCACCTCAAAGCTTTTGTCCTGCGCGATGAACTCGATGAAAAAGCCCTGCGGCTCCCCCGTGAGCGTCGGCTGCATAGCCCTTCCCCTTTCCTGATCTTGTTCAGCGGTCCGGTTCGCAGTCCAGGATGGAGGGGATGTCTGCCCAGCGCTGCGGTTCGGCCGCATAGCACTGCCGCAGCCAGGCGACAGCCGCGTCCAGCCCCGCCTGCGTGCCCTCGAACTCCGCCTGCCGGGTTTTTTCCTCCGCCGTGTGTTCCAGGCTCCAGGGGCCGGGCCATACGGTGGCGGTCAGGTATTCCACCTTTTTTTTGCCGGTCTCGTCGGCCGGGTCCGGGCGCTTGCCGGGCGTGATGACATAGCGCATACCGCCCTCGGCCCCCGAATAGGGGTTGCCGTTATGGAACCAGTGGTAGATGGGGATGGCAAAAGACATAAACGACCTCCTGCAGCCGCCGCAAGCCGAAAAAGAAAAAGCCCGCACCCACAAGTTGAACTGTGGCGTTCGGGCTTTGTTTGGAGCGGGATACGAGTCTCGAACTCGCCACCTACTGCTTGGGAAGCAGTCACTCTACCGGATGAGCTAATCCCGCATCGGTGAGATGTATTATACCCCACCGCCGCGGGTTTGTCAAGGGCCGATCCGGCGGCTTTTTCTTCTTTTTTACCACCGCCCGGCGCGGGCCGGCGGCCGTTTTATGCGCGGTCCTTGTACAGGTCGACCAGCTGCAGCAAAACCTCCGTCGCCTGTTCCATCGCCTCCACCGTGATGCATTCAAACGGCCCGTGGAAGTTGCGCCCGCCGGTGCCAAGGTTCGGGCAGGGCAGGCCGTGGTAGGACAGCGTGGCCCCGTCGGTGCCGCCGCGCACCGGGCTTTCCAGCGGTTCCAGGCCGACGGCGCGGATGGCTTTGCGCGCGTTTTCGACCAGGTGGAAATGCGGTTCGATCTTTTCCAGCATATTATAGTAGCTGTCGGTCACGGTCAGCTCGATGGTGCCGGCGCCGTATTTTTCGTTCAGGCAGTCTGCGATCTGCCGCAGCTGGGCTTTGCGCACGGCAAAGCGGGCGGCGTCGTGGTCGCGCACGATATAGGCGAGCTTGGCCCGGGTCACATCGCCCTGCATCTCGCAGAGGTGGAAAAAGCCTTCGCGCCCGTCGGTGTGTTCGGGGCGTTCGCACGCCGGCAGGGCGACGTGGAATTCCATGCCGATGTTCAGCGCGTTGCGCATGGCGTTTTTGGCGCTGCCCGGGTGTACCGAAAAGCCGTGTACCGTGACCGTGGCGGCCGCCGCGTTAAAGTTTTCGTAGCTGATCTCGCCCACATCGTCGCCGTCCACCGTATAGGCATAGGCCGCGCCGAAGCCTTCGACATCAAAGAGGTCCGCCCCCTGGCCGACCTCCTCGTCGGGGGTAAATGCGATGCAGATCTTGCCGTGGGGGCGGTTTTCCGCGATCAGCCGCTCGGCCATCGTCACGATCTCGGCCACGCCGGCCTTATCGTCGGCGCCCAGCAGCGTGGAGCCGTCCTCCGTGATGAGGGTCTGGCCCTTCTTTGCGGCCAGAAACGGGAAATCCGCCACCCGCATCACCGCGCCGGTGGCGGGCAGGGTCACATCGCCGCCATCGTAGTTTTCGTGCAGCTGGGGGGCCACATTCTCGCCGGGGGCGTCCGGCGAAGTGTCCATATGCGCAATAAAGCCCAGGCCGGGCGCGGCTTCATAGCCGGGCGTGGCGGGCAGCGTGGCGTAGACATAGCCGTGCGCATCCAGCCGGGCGTCGGCCAGGCCGAGCGCTTTCAGCTCGGCGGCCAGCATCCGGCCCAGGTCCAGCTGGCGGGCCGTGGTGGGGTGGGCGGCGCTTTCCGGGTCGGAGGTGGTATAGACTTTGACATACTGCAAAAATCGTTCGTGTACACGCATAAAGCAGGTTCTCCTTTTCCTGTAAATGTTCCAGTTTTACGCTATTATACCACAGGATAAAGATTTTTCCAATCGGAAATGCGGCAATTTCCGGGCGGCAGGCCTTTTCAAGCCTGGCGATTTATGTTAGAATAGTGAAGATTATAAAGGCGATTTATGCCGTTCCCGCCCGCAGACGACTGCGCGGGGAGCGGCAAAACACGAGGGAGGCCGACATGGCAGATTCGATTTTCAAGGGCAAGACCCTGCTGATCACCGGCGGCACGGGCAGCTTTGGGCATACCGTTCTCAAGCATTTTTTGACCACCGATATCGGTGAGATCCGCATTTTTTCCCGCGATGAGAAAAAGCAGGACGATATGCGCCACGAGCTGCAGGCCCGCTACCCGGCGCACTACGAAAAGGTCAAGTTTTATATCGGCGATGTGCGCAACATCCAGAGCCTGCGCGATGTGATGCCGGGGGTAAACTTTATTTTCCACGCGGCGGCGCTCAAGCAGGTGCCGTCCTGCGAGTTTTTCCCCATGGAAGCCGTGCGCACCAACATTGAAGGCACCGACAATATGCTGCACGCGGCGATGGAGGCCGACGTGGAGCGGGTGGTCTGCCTTTCGACCGACAAGGCCGCCTACCCCATCAACGCGATGGGCATTTCCAAAGCGATGATGGAACACGTCATTACGGCCAACGCGCGGGTATCGGCCCAGCGCGGCGGGCCGGTGATCTGCTGCACGCGGTACGGCAACGTGATGTGCAGCCGCGGTTCGGTCATTCCGCTGTTTGTGGAACAGATCCGCGC
>CALWNS010000139.1 GCA_944382805.1 uncultured Gemmiger sp.
TCGAGCCGGGCACCACCCAGGAAGAGATGGCCCTGTACCTGGACCTGAACGTAGCGCCCTTCACCTGGCAGGCCACCGAGGATTACCTGCGCTACATGAACGACCAGTACAACAAGGGCGCGCTGGATCCCAACTTCTACCTGACCACCGATGACGCCGCGGCCAAGAGCAAGTTTGTCAGCGGTGAAGTCGGCACCTACGGCTTCTATATTGCCAACGGCACCGATGTCTTTGCCAGCCTGCTGGCCAACGACCCCAACGCGGAGGTCGCCATCCTGCAATCCACGCCCGGTCTGGCTGCCGAAGGGTATGAGCCTTACTATTACGAGTATCCCAGCTACGGCATGATCATGGGCATCAACAGCACTTCCAGCGATGAAGAGCGCGCCGCCGTTTATATGTTCCTGAACTGGATGATGCAGCCCGAAAACCTCACCTTCCTGCAGTTTGGTCCCGAAGGCGAGACCTATACCGCCAATGACAGCGGCATCAACGTCCTGAACACCGGCTACACCGGCGAAGCCGCCCTGTCCCAGAACCAGAACAAGGATTACTGGTGCCTGGTGGTCGAGAGCGTTACTTATGGCGACGAGGCCAAGGATCTGGAATCCAACAAGCTGTCCCTGGCGCCCGAAGGCTATACCGACCTGATCCAGACCAGCTATGATATGTGCAAAGCCGTGGAGGACAAGGGCATCATCAGCCCCATCTTCACCAAGCCCGTGGAAGCCAGCACCGAGTACAGCGCCGACCTGAACAGCCTGTGGCAGGAAGCCTATGTTGCCTGCATCCAGGCCGCGCCGGAAGAATTCGACGCCCTGTATGACGAATATTGCCAGGAATACCTGGACGCCGGCTACCAGGACATCCTGGACGAGAAGCAGGCGCTGATCGACGAGGGTTCCGTCATTTACCCGGAATGATCGCCGCCGTGATCTGCTGAACCGCACCGTTTGCATAAACAATACGCTGCGCGGGGCTGCTGTACAGCAGCCCCGCGTTTTTCTGTTGGGTTTTTCCCACACCACGTCATTGCAACAAGCCGCGCAGAAGGAGTCGTTTATTATGGAGTTTTCTTTTTCCCCAAACAGCCGCAGCCCCGCCGAAGCCGCCCTGTGGCGGGGTGAGGGCAGCAGCGGGTTTGTGACCGGCGCGGTATTGGCCCGGTACCCCGCCCTGCAAGTGCCGCTGCACCACGCCGGGTGGCAGGCCCCCTGGTGGCTGCGGGAGCCTGTCAGCGACCTGCGGCAGACAGCGCAGGGCGTATTTGCCCGGCCGCTGCCCGCGCTGCCGGCCGGCGACCTGGAGGGCCGCGCCCTGCCCGTATGGTACAAAGCCGCCGTCCCCTGCGAGGGGATGTACGCCGGCGATGTGACGATCTGCGGCGCCGGCGGCGAAGCGCTGGTGTTTGTGGGCCGCCGCCGTCTGGCCTGGCGCGGCTTTCTGGACGAAGGCCGGGCGGAGCATATTTCCTTTACCGTGGATGTGGTGCCGCTGATCTCGGAGGGAGACAGCGCGCCTGATCTGAACCTGTCGGTGGATGTATCGGTCATCGGGGCCGGGCTGCAAGAGCTGACGCTCTCCCCCGCCCCGGCGGGTACCCGCCGGGTGTTCCTGCTGGGGGATTCCACCGTCACCGACCAGAGCGCCGCCGTCCCCTACGCCCCCGGCACCAGCTACGCGGGCTGGGGCGAGATGCTGCCCTGGTTTTTGCCGCCGGGGTACTGCGTATCCAACCATGCCCATTCCGGCCTGACGACCGAGAGTTTTACCGCCGAGGGCCACTGGGCGCTGGCAGAGGAACGCCTGCGCCCCGACGACCTGGTCCTGATGCAGTTTGGCCACAACGACCAAAAGCTGCCGCATCTGGACGCCGGGGGCGGCTACACCGAGCGCCTGCGCGCTTACCTGGACGCAGTGCGCGCCAAAGGGGCGCAGCCGGTGCTGGTAACGCCGCTGGCGCGCAATTCCTGGACGCCGGCGGGGCTTTATAACGACCTGCTGGCCGATTATGCACAGGCCGTGCAGCGCCTGGGGCAGCAGACGCACACCCTTGTGATCGACCTGCACGGCTCCACCATGGAGCAGATCGCACGCGCCGGGCGGGAGGACAGCAAACGGTGGTTCTACCCCGGCGATTATACGCACACCAACGATTTTGGCGCCTTCGCGGCCGCCGCTTTTGTGGCGCAAGCCCTGTCCCCCGCGCTGGCCGCCCCGGCCCGCAAACGCGCCCCCTGGCCCCCGGCGGGGCCGCGGACGCCGCTGGCCCCGCCCCCAGGCATGACGCCGCCGGAGGCCGACCCCTATGCCGCTTTTGCACAGGACGGCCCCCTGACGCGGGGCGATACCGCCCAACTGGTGGCGGCGGCGCTGCATCTTTTCCCTGTGAACGGCTACCGCAGCCCCTTTGCGGACGTGGTGGGCGAAAGCCCCCTGGGCACCGCCGTGCAGTGCGCGGTGCAGGCGGGCCTGCTGCCTGCGCGCTGGGCGGCCGACGGCTGCCTGCACCCCGCCGCCCCCGTGACCCTGGGGGAGTTTTTGGCCGTGCTGCTGCCGGGGTATGCCATCCGCTGCCCCCTGCCCGCCGGTCCGGATGCCCTGGCGCAAGCCCAGGCCGCCGGGCTGCTGCCCGGCGGCCTGCCGCGCGACCCCGCCGCCGGCCTGCGCCGCAGCCAGGCGGTGGAGATCTGCCGCCGGGTGCGCATTTAACGGCAATGGGCCTTTACGCCCTACTTCCCGCCGAAAT